>NZ_JBQQFC010000029.1:0-17430 GCF_052258445.1 Psychrobacter sp. T6-1 | reverse complement strand
TTTGATCGATTCAAGCTCACTCATAGGGCCGATGACCGACTCGCCTTTAGGACTATCAGGCATCGCCAGAAGGCGGTAGGACTCGTAGGCTTTTGCCAAAGGATTGTCGTCCGTGCGCTGGCGGCGCTCCTCCATGACGACCTGATGCTCCTTCTCAAACGCTGCTTCATCAAAGATCAAATTGACCATGCGATCGGCTTCTAATTCGAGTGCAAGCGGCAAGCGATTGGCAGGGAACAGCTCGTAGTAGCCCGTATAATCATAGCTGGTAAAGGCGTTGTTCACTCCGCCAAATTTAGCGATCAAGCGCTCATAGTCGTCACTTGAAACGGTGGAGGTGCCTTTGAACATCATATGCTCAAGCAAATGCGAGATGCCGCCTTTATCGATCGGCTCATCAGCTGACCCTACGCGGTACCAGATTTGAGTCATGACAACAGGCGCGCGGTGGTCTTCTTTTATAACGATTTTGAGACCATTGTCTAATTGATACTCATGACGACCTGATAGATCCATAGCTAGATCGTTGGTATTTTGCGCTATATTATCAGCGCTAACTGTAGATGACGTATTGGATGTCGGCGTTAGGGTTTGGCAAGCAGCAAGGGTAGTGCTAAGCGTTAGCGCGCAGGCAAGGCGCAGTGTTAATGAGGACATGAGACTCTCTTATGATAATGACTGACAAGCATTTAAGGGTTGGGTATATTATATAGAACCTTTGATATCAGAAATCAAAACCGCAGTAGGCTCAAGGGCATTGAGCGCGCTACAACCTACTATCAAAAATGATAAAGCTGCAATCATCAACACAAAAATAGGTTTGCATAGTTGCTTTTTTCGATTATCTGTCTGATTAATAAGCACACTTGAGGTATTAAATCGTGGATAAGTCACTGATTTTGACATAAAGGCATCCATCATATCGATTTGTGAGCGCCAACCATCACGCTAGCGGTGGGCTTAAACTCATGAGTAGTACTACAGCCGGTTGAAGCTAGGCTTAGAGTCGCAATGACTAGCGCTAAAGTTAAGCGGATAGATCGTTCGGATATCATATTTTTCATAAGAATGTCTCAAGTTTAAGGTATAAATAAGAGTAGGCGATATGGCGTCAAATATAGGTGTCAATTATGTGTGTAAACCTTAAGCTAAGCTTTCTTATCACTGAGTACGCACCAAATCGATGCTAACTGTCAGTCCAGAATTTGTCTTGAATTATGCTAAACTATGAGCGAGCATCTGATGGTATCACTCACATCAAATGACAACCACTTTATAATAAAATACAAATACATATTGATACTTTTAGGGCCTATTTATGAATAATCCAAACAATAGCAATCGCGTCGTTATCAATCTCGATGGCGCACTTGATGATTTAGATGACGATGATATTACCTTACCCAGTCTCCCTGCGCAATCGGTTGAGATTATTGATAAGCCAAGGGATCAGGCGTCAAGTACTACTGCGCCTGATACGAGTGATTTGGCCGCCAGCACTTTAGATGCAAAGCTACCTTATAGCGCTGATGAGCGCGTCGAATTGGGAGCGCCGCTAATAACACCTGAGGCCCAGAGCCCTAATAGTGCATCTGATAACCGTACGCCTACTGGCGTAGATAATAAAACTGCGCCAAGCGTCGCTGCAACCCCTATGCCGACGATGCCTTTGCAAGAGCAGCTTGGCAGCGCTGATAAGTCATCTCAAGCACAGCCTGCACAAGTGAGTCAATCCTCGTCAGCGCCTGTGCCAGAGCAAGAGCAGGAGCAAGAAGAGCCGCAAGGTCGCCAAAAGGGTAGCTGGTTTAATCGGATGAAATCGGGTCTTAGTAAGTCGCGAAAGAATCTTGCTGAAGGTATGGTAAGTATCTTAATTGGTGGTAAAGAGATTGATGATGAGCTGTTAGAGGAGGTTGAAGATCAGCTATTGGTCGCTGATATTGGCGTCAATGCCACTACGCGTATCATCAAAAGCTTGACTGAGCAGACCGCTCGTGGTGATTTGATTTACTCGCACTCACTCTATAAGGCTTTGCAGGCAGAATTGGTAGAAATCCTTGCGCCGAAAGTTGCGCCGCTGATTATTGATACTAGCAAAAAGCCCTTTGTTATCTTGGTCGTTGGTGTTAATGGTGTGGGTAAAACGACGACTATTGGCAAGCTGGCTAAGCGCTTACAAGGTGAAGGCAAATCAGTCATGCTCGCAGCAGGCGATACGTTTCGCGCCGCTGCCACCGAGCAGTTACAGATTTGGGGCGAGCGTAATAACATTCCTGTCGTCGCGCAAGGTCACGGCTCTGATAGTGCCTCAGTGATTTTTGATGCCATGCAATCTGCCAAAGCCAAAAACATAGATGTATTAATAGCCGATACCGCTGGACGCCTGCAAAACAAAACTCATCTGATGAGCGAGCTTGAAAAAGTGGTGCGCGTTATGCGTAAAGCCGATGAGACTGCGCCGCATGAAGGTATGATCGTACTCGATGCGGGCACAGGACAAAACGCTATTAACCAAGTTGAGCTGTTCAATAAGGTCGTGCCATTGACAGGCATTACCATTACCAAACTAGATGGTACCGCAAAGGGCGGGGTCGTGTTCAATATCGCTGAGACCTCAAATGTGCCGATTCGCTATATCGGCGTTGGCGAGTCTATCGATGATTTGCGTGCCTTTAGCCCCAAACAGTTCGTGGCTGCTCTATTTGAGACCGATGATAAAGAGTAGTCGCTAATAGCTAGAGTTTGGCCGCGATATTTTATGTTAAGGAATGACGATGATAGTAACCACGACGAATTTGCAGACTTACATCTTAGTGCTTATGGTCAATGAGAATGATGAGCACTCAGCCAAGCAAAATGAGCCAAAGCTTGCCGAAATGAGTTGGCTGTCCAAAGACGAGTGGTGGACAGACTCAAAATCATTTGCCAAACTCAAAAAGCATTATCAGCTCACTGATAATGACTTCAAGTTCATAGAAAAAAATAGTTTAAACCCAGAGGATCCCGCCCAAGCGCTATTGTTAGAGGCAATCATTCAAGTTGATGAATATGCACAAGAGCAGAGAAAACAGTTTGATTTGCCGTTAGATTTGTCTTTAGGAACGCCCTTTCAACAGCAGGTATGGCGAGCCCTTCAGGATATCGGATTTGGCGAGACGATAAGCTATGCTACATTGGCAGAGCGCATTGGCAACCCTAAAGCTTGCCGCGCGGTCGCCAACGCTAATAGCAAAAACCCCTTTAGCCTTATTATCCCCTGTCACAGAGTCATTGGCAGTGATGGCAAACTAGCAGGTTATACGGGCGGTGTGGATAAAAAAGAGTATCTACTCGCGCTTGAGGGCGTTAAATGTAGAAACTAATCGTACAGCTGGCTTGTGATATTTTATTATCAGGCAAGCAAATAAAAAGCCAAATCTATAATAGATTTGGCTTTTTGAGTTTTTATTAGGTGTAGGCTACTCTTCAAGCTGCGCCATGACCTCAGCTGAAAAATTGACATTGCTATAGACGTCTTGCACATCATCGATATCCTCTAACATATCAATCATTTTCATAACCTTTTGCGCGTCATCAACATTGGTGATATCGGCGCTGGTTGCAGGTGACATAGTGACCTCCGCATTATCAGAGGTTAGACCTGCTGCATTAAGCGCGTCTTTGACTTGACCGAAGTTCTCCCACTCGGTGATGACCAGTAAGCTCTCGCCATCGTTTTCGATATCGAGCGCGCCGGCGTCTAAGGCTACAAGCATCACTTCATCTTCTAAGCTCACATCATCAAAAGTGATTTCACCGCGTTTGGTAAATAGATAAGCCACTGACCCTGACGTACCCAAGTTACCATCGAATTTGGTAAAAGCATGACGCACTTCGCTGACCGTACGGTTGAGGTTATCAGTCATCGTCTCAACCAGTACTGCGACGCCGCCGACGCCATAGCCTTCATAGCTGACTTCTTCCATATTCTCGTTATCACCGCCGCCAGTACCACGATCTACCGCGCGATTGATAGTGTCTCGGGTCATATTGACCGATAGACCTTTTTCGATAGCGGCGCGCAGACGTGGATTTTTGTCGGGATCAGGGTCGCCTTGCTTGGCGGCTGAGACGATCTCGCGGATGACTTTGGTGAATATTTTACCTCTTACCGCATCTTGACGCGCTTTTCGGTGTTTGATGTTTGCCCACTTTGAATGACCTGCCATACTCTATCCTCAAGTTTTGCTCTGTCTTATTTACGCTTATCCTACTTATCGTCAAGGCGTTTTGGGTCTTAGCCTGTCGTGAGTAGCCTTGCAATTTATATATTGTTAACCGCCGTTTTTTGCTACACTGTGGCTCAATCAGTATCGTAATACATACCAGTATGATAACTGATAGGTATTATAAACTACTAAAGCTTGCTTGTACTACTAGGAGCTGTCCTAGACTTTTACCGTCATTTGCTAACTTCAAACCCTCCATTCAATGAACTTACCGATTCTATGAAGCAAAAAAGCGCTGAAGCCCTGACTCACTTACGTAACCGCATTCATATCATTATTGAAGGCACAGACACGCGTCTGGGTAAGTTTTTTGATATCGTACTACTGATTGCGATTTTGACTAGTGTGGGCGTGGTCATGCTTGACAGCGTCTTGTATATGCGTTTGCAATACGGCAAAATCTTCTTTTATGCTGAATGGTTTTTTACCATTTTATTTACGCTTGAATATCTCTTACGACTATTTTCAGCGCCCAATCGTCTGCGCTATGTCTTTAGTTTTTTTGGAATAGTGGATTTATTATCGATATTGCCGAGTTATCTAAGCTTAGTTTTTGGCGGAGTGCAGTACCTAATTGTCATTCGTATTTTGCGTATTCTACGAGTATTTCGAGTCCTCAAACTCAAAGCCTATATGCAGCAAGCTGGGTTTTTGGCGTCAGCGCTTAAGACAAGCCAGCAAAAAATCACCGTGTTTTTCTTATCGCTAGTTTTACTAGTGACTATCTTTGGCTCTATTGTTTATGTAGTGGAGGGGCCAGAGAATGGCTTTACCAGTATTCCGCTTTCAATCTATTGGGCCGTTGTGACTGTCACGACCACAGGTTATGGCGACATGTCACCCAAAACACCCATTGGGCAGGCGATTGCATCGATGGTGATGATCACAGGTTATGCGATTATTGCTGTACCTACAGGGATATTTACCGCAGAGCTGGCTCGTAATATGCGCCCGCAGCTCAATCCTATCTCTTGCCCTAACTGCGGCAAATTTGGTCACGCGGTTGGGGCAACCTTTTGTGATCGCTGCGGACATGCATTGCACATATAGTGAGTTCAATATAACAGCGGGACTGGGATGCTTTTTTTAAAACATAGGTTGCGCAGCATCGAGTAGCGTAGGCACATCATGCAAGAAAAAATTTATACCAGTTCCGCGTTTAAATATAATGCATCTGGTCTATTTAAAAGCGACTACATAACAGCGATTTATTAAGACGCACTGATAAGCAAAGTTTAAGGTTTTAAAATAAAAGGGCTATATAATTTCCTTATTTGCCAGTCAATTCTAAATATTCCTCCACCAATGGCGATAAGTCTATCTCAACGCCCAAATTGACCAGATTCCAATACTGCCCTGATACGGTTCGATCAAGCATCATCGTCGTTGCAGAAGGCTGAAACTGACCGAAGTATTTGAGTGATGAGCGCATCTGCGTAATAGCTTCATGATGCACTTGGCTGTCGGCGAAATCAAACTTACCGATATGGTAAGGCGCTACAGATAGAGGTTTAAGACCGATCTCAAGCCAATTTTGATAAAACTCGCCTGGCACAATTTTGTCATCAACTTTGCGAATATCAAGAGCGATTAAATCTTGCTCAAGGGCAGTGACATCACCGCGAATGGCATGACGAGCGAAGCGTTTAAACAGCTGCACCTCACTATCACTATAGCTGCGAATACCGCCAAAATCGTAAGCGACGACGCTGCCATCAGCGCGAAAAGCAAAGTTACCAGGATGCGGATCGCAATGCATACGGTACAAGGAAAACAGCTGCCCTGCACTAAAGTGAAACAAGCGCGTAGCAATTTTTTGCTTAATGTCGTTGTCCCAAGTCGCAGCGACGCTTAGTGTCTCGCCCATCTCTTCGGTCAAAGTCAAAATACGCTTCGTTGAGTGGCTAGCGATGACCTTTGGAATAATCAATCCCTCATCATCTGAGTGAAACGCGCCGAATACACGTAAGTTGTTCGCCTCTTTGATGTAATCAAGCTCATCGTGTAAGCTTTTACGAATCTCATCAAACAATTGCTCTTGCAATTCGCGGCTCATATTGAGCACGCCTGCGATTTTGAGTGCCATACGCACCTGCTTAAGATCGCTATCGCAGTTCTCATCGACACCTGGATATTGAACCTTTACCACAACCCTTTGATTTGACGGCAAGACCGCTTTGTGTACTTGCCCGATGGAGGCTGCGGCAAATGGCGTTTCTTCAAATTCAGCAAATAGCTCACTAATAGGGGCTTTGAGTTCACGCTCAACCTGAGATTTGATCTGCGCAAAAGGCATAGCGGGCGCGTCTTTTTGTAATTTTTCTAACGCGGTTGCCACCTCAGGCGGGAACACATCTTTATATTGTGAGGCGATCTGTCCCACTTTCATAACCGCACCTTTCATCTCACCGAGCGTTTCAGCGATCTGAATGCCGACATCTTGCATCAGCTCAGAGCGCGCTTGCAAGCGCTTCTCTTCGTCACTTGAGAGATGTTTAAATGAGTTTTTGGCCGCTTTGCCCGCAATGCTAGCGGTCATGCCAGCGAGTTTCATAAAGCGCTTTGAGGACGTTTGTGCCATTCATATCACCTTGATCATGCTAGTGGTTGATTTGTAGTGTTTAATCCTTGATCGTTTCGTCGATCCTACTCACTAGATAGTGTCAGTGCGCGATATTTAAAGAGTAGGTATGTGTTAACCAGTAATTAAGCGCCATGTCATAGCCAGACGCGCCAAGACCACAAATCACGCCGACAGCGACGTCACTAAAGTAGGAGTGCTGACGAAATGCCTCGCGCTGATGCACGTTAGACAAATGCACTTCAATAAAGGGTTTTTGTGTGGCAAGTAGCGCATCTCGTAGGGCAACTGAGGTGTGAGTAAAAGCGGCAGGATTGATGATGATAGCATCAACTTGTGCAGAGGTTTGGGCCAGTAAGCCGTAATGCTGAATACTATCGACAAGTTCACCCTCAATATTGGACTGAATGCAGATAAGCTTAATATCATATTTAGCAGCAAACGCAGTAAGTCGCGCTTCAATGTCAGCAAGAGTGGTATGCCCGTAGATTTCAGGCTCACGCTTACCTAATAAATTAAGATTAACGCCATTGACGAGTAATATCTTGCGGGTAAGTGAGCTATCGTTATGATTATTTGAGATAAAAGGGCTTGAAGAACTAGTTGAGCTGCTCATAAGGGTCTCTATGCATATGCAAAAGTTGGAATACAGAGTCGAATATATTCTAAGCGTTTTATGATAGCAATTTATTTTCAATAAAAAGCTATTAGCACAGTAAAACTGCGATGAAAAGTCTTTATGTTACCAAAAACCCGTGCTATGATATTTTTTGAATGGTTTGTATTGCAAGTTTGTTACATTTTGCCGAATTGGTCATTTTAAACTTCGTATATTAGCTATTCAAAACTTTAAGTAAGTGAATACCGTTTAATTTTTATTCTTAGACCCGTTTATATGCAATGGTGCAAAGGAATTTGGGGCTAAGCGCATTTTAGGATGTCAGGTTATGTCAGATCGTGAGCAAGGGACTGTTAAGTGGTTTAATGATGCAAAAGGCTTTGGCTTTATTCAGCGTGATGGCGGCGAAGATATTTTTGTCCATTTTCGCGCGATTCAAGGCGATGGTTATCGCTCGCTAAAAGATGGTGAAAAAGTTGAATTTAGCGTAGTTGAAGGCGATAAAGGCTTGCAAGCTGAAGACGTCAGAAAAGTAGAAGAGTAATTAAGCTGCTTTTGTACCTAGGTAGTACTGATATACTAAGTCAAGCTCGCTTCACTTGTAGCGCTATGATACAACAGCGTTTATAAGTTGCAGGTACGAGGCTTGGCTTTTTTGTTTTTGATAAAGTGTCACAGCATAATAACAAGATTTAGGTCTACTAAAAGGATACTTTTTTGAGTCATTTTACCGCATTTACAGATCTGCCTTTATCAGAGCCAACCTTGCGCGCTGTGTCTGATTTGGGCTTCACCACCCTGACTGATATTCAAGCGCAGATTCTACCGCACACATTAGCCCATCAAGACGCTATCGGACAGGCGCAAACCGGCACTGGCAAGACAGCTACTTTTTTGATTACCATTATGGAGGCGCTGCTTAAACGTCCCTTTGCCACAGATGAAGAACAGTTCTTAGGTGAGCCGCGCGCCGTCGTCATGGCACCAACGCGTGAGCTTGCGCAGCAGATATTCGATGACTGCGTGGCACTGACCAAATACACGGACTTGCATAGCGTTTGTATCATGGGCGGCACCAACTACGACACGCAGCAGCACGAGCTTGAGCGCCAGTATGTCGATGTACTGATTGCAACGCCTGGTCGATTAATAGATCTTATGAACAAGGGCATGGTGTACTTAGATCGGGTTGAGGTATTGGTGCTCGATGAAGCCGATCGCATGCTCGATATGGGGTTTATTCCTGATATCAAACGCCTAGTAGGGCGTATGCCGCCTAACACAGATCGTCAAAGTTTATTGTTTTCAGCGACATTTAATCAAGACGTGATGAATCTAGCTTATCGCTGGCTGCATGAGCCGCAGTTCGTTGAGATCGAGCCTGAGCACAAGACTAGTGAGCTGGTCGATCAGCACTTTTATTTATTGACCGAAGATCAAAAATTTCGAGCCTTGCAAGGTATCTTGAATGACAATGCAGTGGATAAAGTCATTATCTTTGCCAACCGTAAAGATCAGGTCAAACGCCTATATGACAAATTGCGTAAAGCTCATAAAGTCGTCATGCTATCAGGCGATGTCATCCAGCAAAAGCGCGAAAAGTACTTGCAGCGTTTTAAAGATGGGAACGCGTCGGTATTGGTCGCCACAGATGTGGCAGGGCGCGGCATTCATGTCAATGATATCAGCCATGTCATAAATTATACACTGCCTGAGCAGCCCGATGACTACGTACACCGCATCGGCCGTACAGGACGCGCAGGACAGACTGGTATTAGCATTAGTTTTGTGAGCGAAGACGATGCGTTTAACTTGCCTGCATTGGAGAAGCATTTAGATACCAAGTTTAGCCTTGAGCAGTGGCAAGCGCCATAAGGAATAATGACAAGCCTTTAGCTATAACCATCAAAAAAGCCCCCAGATTTATTGGTCTGAGGGCTTTTTATTTTTAAAGAGACTTATTGAGCAGTGTGCTCCAAGGTATCACCCATACTGTCTGTTTGATCCCTATCAGGCATCTCATGACTCCCCATCTCTGTATGAGTAGTGTCTAACATCTCGTGAATTTCATGGTTTTCGCTATTCATATGTTGCATATTACCATCTGTCATCATAGCAGAGGGGCTACCGTGATTCATCTGAGCACCGCTATGCATACTCTTCATAATCATTGGAACAAAGACGACTGCTAGACCTGAGAGTATCATAATAAAGCCGTTAATTTGCCGCAGGCGCAAACGACCGATTTTATCTCGTAGCCAGCCTACGGTCTCATGCGTGGCAACGAGCATCGGCACAGTACCCAGACCAAAGACGAACATAAGCGCCGCCCCGCCTAAAGGATTGTGTGCAACCACAGCGATCAGTAGCGCGCCATAAACTAAGCCGCAAGGTAGATAGCCCCATAATAATCCTGCTGCCATAGCGCGCGGATAAGTATTGAGCGGAAACACCTTTTGACGGATAGGGCTTAGATACTGCCAAAAGCGCATACCGACGCGCTCAAGCTTACTCAAAAATGGCGCGCCAAGCATAGTAACGCCCACAAATACGAGTACCAAGCCGAGCAAGATACGCGGCGTGCTATTACCTCTCATTAAGGGCTCTAAAACGGTTGTACCAATAAGACCTGCAATCAGACCTAAAATGGAGTAACTGATCAGGCGTCCAAAATGGTAAGTGGCAATGAGGCGTCTACGCTTAGCGGGGCTGACATCTTTCATCGATAAGCTAAAAGCGGCGACCAATCCACCACACATACCCAAGCAGTGCGGCGACCCCAAAAATCCCATCAAAAACGCGGCAACCAACAAGGCGGTAGTCATACTCAAACTCTCTTAATAAATTTCAACGCTCGTTTTAGTAGGTATCAAACCAAAATTTATAATGGTTATTTTTATGATTTAGGCGGGCTGCCAGCATCAGCATCGCTTTGACTTTGCATACCGCTTGCCTCATCGCTGCTAGTTTTATCTTCGCTGGCAAGATTTTTATCAAGAATGTCTGTGGCTTGCTTGAGATGGTGTTCATTATCACGAGCATTGTCATGAGACTGTATGACTTGCCGGCGCTCTTGGCGATCCTCTAAAATAATGCGCTGCGAGGCGTTATCCAAATCCTCAAACTGATTGGATCGAACCGCGTAACGTACGGCCCAAATAGCCACGACGAACAGCATTAAGCTAAGTGGAATAAGTAAAAATATACTGAGCATGGCAAGTTTCTCTTAGTAGCGACTTCTTTTATTATACACTTATTGCAAGTATAAGAGCTGAAGTCAAACAACGTGAATATAGTTAATTCACTATAAAAACGATACAGCGAGATGAAAATTTGTTTTTCGCAGCCTCTGTCGGCGTAGGCACAGCACGCAAGAAAAAAATTTTCATTAAGCGACTTGATAGTTATGTATCTAATTTATCTGAATTCAACTATATGTGGTGTTGCTATGAGATTAGTTTTATCGAGCTTGATGTTATCGAGCCTAGTGTCATCGAGCTTAGTGTCATTCAGAAGATTTTTTGGCATCGCCGCGCGGCGTGAGTAGCTGCTGAGTACTAATATCTTCAGCACGCCTACAGTCATCCATTTGCGGGCGTAGTAAATCTCGCAGATAAGCGGCGGTCTCGTACACCGCGCGCCTTGAATGACTTAAGTTCTGCGCAGGTTTCATCCAATCGCGTCTGACGGGCAGTGGAGCATTAATAGGGGTGCTGTAGATACCATTTAGAGCGAACTGACGCCGAGATCGAGTCATATGATAGCTGTCTGTAATCAGGTACACGTGCCGCAATGGCGTGCGTTTCGCGGTAAAGCGGGCATTTTCACAAGTATTCATACTCGCGTTTTCGCTTAACTGCTCAGAGATACCATGCTCAACCAGCCACTGATTCATCCAAGGCGCTTCAGCACCGCTCAAGATAATAGGCAAAGGCTTATCGTGATAAGCACCTGCAGCTGTGCGAATACGGTTGAGGCTATAATCGTTTAGGATAATATGATTGTTGTTATCGTTCGTAAGGCCGCCTCCTAGTACCACATAAGCGCTTGGCGACATACTTTTATAATCGCTAGGAGTACTGGGCAAGGGTAGAGCATTTAAGACAAAAAGCATACCGCGTGAAAACAGTGGAGTAAATAAGCTGATAATGGTGAGAACAACTAATGTAGATCCAACCACAAAAGTGATATTAATAATGCGAAACAGTTTGATCATACGCTCAGCTGAGCGCAAATAATGTCGCCACAAACGCTTAGACCATAGAGGTTTGGGGTGTTTGTCAGAGCTTGGCTTTTTGGGCTTGAGCATGTTAGACATGACTATCTTGTCCGATAGATCCATCACTATTGACCCACACCGGCTCACGAGCAAGGGTAATCGCAAACTTCTCTTGCACAGTGCTAATTATGTGCTGCTGGGCGCAGGCAACATCCTCTTGCGTCGCTGTAAAAGCGGCGTGATTGGTCAATACCAAAGCTTGGTGTTTATGGGTCATAATAGGCGCAACGCCGCCACCTTTGAGTCCTGCTTGCTCAATGAGCCAGCCTGCGGCGACTTTAACCTCATCATTAGGCAGGGTATAACCGACAATACTTGGATAAGTGGCTTGTAGCGATACAAATTGCTGCTGAGAAATAATAGGGTTCTGAAAAAAACTACCACAGTTTGGTAGTGCTTTGGGATCAGGAAGTTTTTGTGAGCGAATATCGATAATGGCGTGCATAACATCACTAGGGGTGAGGTCTGTACGTCCTTGCTGCTTGGCATAGTCTTGCGCGACGATTTGTACGTCGCCATAGCTGGCTTGTACGCAGCTTTTATCTAAATGCAGTCGAAAGATAACCCGAGTGATAAGCCAAGTATTGGGCGCACGCTTAAAGATACTATCTCGATAACCAAACTCACAGTCGCTTGCCGACAGCTGATGCCATGTTTTAGTGGGGATGTGGTAGGCTTTGAGCGAATGTAGCGTATCCTCTAGCTGAACGCCGTAAGCACCAATATTTTGAACTGGAGCTGCACCAGTTAAACCAGGAATCAGGGCTAAGTTCTCAAGTCCATACCAGCCCCGCGCGACCGTATAAACGACCAACTCATGCCAGTTCTCGCCCGCCATAACCTCAATATCGATATGATCATCTGTTTGCTCAATCACCCTAATGCCGTGCATCAGCGGACGTAGTACAGTAACGTTGAGCCTGGCAGGCACAAGTACATTGCTACCCCCCGATAATACAAATACAGAGGCGCTATCTACTGTATTCATAAAGCTATCAAGCTGTGCCTCATCAGTAACAGTTACGACGCTTTTAGCCACACATGACAATGCCATAGTATTGGCGTGCGACAAATCATAATCTGATTGCAAAGAGATATTTTGAAAATTATCTGTACGTAGCGTTGAGGTCATAGCATGGCCTATAGATGAAGTAAATCAGCATAAAAAAAATAAAATCAGCCGTTATACTGCTTTCCAGCTCTCAATCCAAGCCTTTGAGCTCGACTCAATACGCTCAATGACCTCTTCAAAGGCGTCGCCATCGCCTTTATAAGGATCAGGTACGCTATCACCGCCGTAGGTAGGATCTTCTTCGCTAAATAGTGCTAATTTTGCCAGTGCCTCTTCATTATTATTAGTGCCTAATAACTCATCTTTGATAGCTTGTAAGTCCGCTAAGTTCTGCGTATCCATCGCTAATATGAGATCAAAGTTATAAAAGTCCTCGGCGCTGACTTGACGGGCAACAAGTTTGCTAATGTTATAGCCATGGGACTTAGCGTGACGCTGCGCGCGAATATCTGGCGCGTGACCAATGTGCCAATCCCCGGTACCTGCTGAATCAACTTTCATGTTAAGACCAGCTATAGCCGCTTGCTGACGAAAGATCTCCTCAGCCGTTGGTGATCTACATATATTGCCAAGACAGACAAGCAGAACAGAGGTGGGCGTAGACGCTTTCATCAACATAACAAAACCTTTTTGACAAAAAACAAGCCAAACAAATCATCTTTATCAAGGCAATTTATAGGCGTTTAAAAGAAGAGAGAAACAGCCGTCAGCCTAACGCTAAACCTTGTGAATGGCAAGTATAGTCGCTGACAAAGGGGTCATCTATAAAAGTTATCGTGATAACTATTTATGTTAAAAACTTTTGATAGGTAAAGTACTAATCTTGATTTTTTCTAAAGCGCTGTAAGTCGCGGCGCTCTTTTTTACTTGGTTTATTATCAGGGCGGGCAAGATTGGCCAGTTTGCGCTGCTCAGTGTAATAGGCGCGTCGAGATATACTCTCATCGGTCTCTGAATAGAGCACTTCGGCGACGGTGGCGTTGCCGCGCTGCGCCGTTAATGCTTCAACGATGACTGTCTTTTCGGTCATGGCGGTCGCAGAACCTTGACGAATCTGTAGCTCGTCACCAACTGCAATCTCTTTACTAGTCTTAACTCGACTGCCAGCATAGTGCACTCGGCCACTCTCGATAGCCTCTTTGGCAAGGGTGCGCGTCCGATAAAACCGCGCCGCCCATAACCATTTGTCAATACGCATCCGTACTGCGTCTGGTTGACTATGGCTGGGCTGATTGTGGTTTTTATTATGTTTACTCATTAAAACCTCATAGATATCAATAGACTATGATTATAAATGGTGGTTTATTTTATAATTAAAAGTGCACTGTCTTGTTTATAGGTTAAGCATCTGTACCTGTGGTCTATTACAAGCTAATTGCACCACTGCTGCTCGCAAGGTACGCCATCATGATTACCATCCATTTTAGTATGTAATCTTACTTTAAAAATAACTGATAACCGATATTGTCGTTGAGCATCGTACAGTCATAACCGATATCGAGTAAGGCGTCTTGCAGTTGACGCGAGTTACCCATCGAAGCTTGCAAGCCGACTAGCACGCGACCCTCTGCAGCGCCGTGATTGCGATAATGAAATAAGGTGATATTGAAGTCATCGCCTAACTTTTCTAGAAATGTCAATAGCGCGCCCGGACGCTCAGGGAACGTCACCTTTAATAATTGCTCGTCCTCGACATGCGCGTGACCACCGATAAGATGACGAATATGCGATTTGGCGATATCGTCATCAGTTAAGTCATAAGCCGTATAGCCATCAGAGGCGAGCTGATCGCTAATAGTTTGTCGCTCTTTATCGCCTTCTTTTAAGGCGATACCGACGAATATCGAGGCAGGATCCATCGAGTCAGGGGATAGCTTGTTGTCAGCGCGGTAGTTAAATTCTGTAATATTTCGACCATGCAAGCTGCGACAGAAGTTTAAAAACGCGCCAGTCTGCTCAGGGATAGTGACCGCATAGATGGCTTCTTTTTTCTCACCAATCTCAGTACGCTCAGCGATATACCGTAAGCGATCAAAGTTCATATTAGCGCCGCAGATGATGCCAACGCAGTTTTTGCCCTGCAAATTGTGCGCGTTGATATATTTCTTCATGCCTGCAACTGATAGTGCGCCTGCAGGCTCCACGATACTGCGGTTTTCTTCAAACACATCTTTGATCGCCGCGCAGACCTCATCGTTAGTGCACGTAATGACCTCTGGCTCAACGATTGGCCCTAGGCCATTGCTTTTTTGCGTGCGTACCACCTCAAAAGGAAGCTCACCGATTTGCGCCACAGCCACACCATCGACGAACAGCCCGACTTGCTCAAGCTTGACGCGCTCGCCCGCTTTTAATGCCGCTTTTAGACACGCAGACTGCGCCGATTCTACAGCGACAACCTTGACATGAGGAGCCACTTCTCCCAAAAATGCAGCAACACCTGATATCAGGCCACCGCCGCCGACAGCGACAAAAACGTAGTCCATGTTACGCCACTGCTGGGTCAGCTCAAGTCCGATCGTGCCTTGGCCTGCGATGACCAGCTCATCATCATAAGGCGGTATAAAGGTCAAACCTTCGCTCTTAGCGCGATTGATCGCATAGCGATTGGTCTCATCAAAGCTATCACCATACAAGTCGACGTTACCGCCTAAAGCTTTTACTGCAGCAACTTTGATATCTGGAGTGGTGGTCGGCATGACAATGATGTTATTAAGATTTAGCGTGCGCGCAGAGTAAGCGACGCCTTGGGCATGGTTACCTGCTGAGGCACAAATGACGCCGCGTGCTTTTTGCTCATCGCTTAGCTGACTAATACGGTTATACGCGCCGCGCAGTTTAAAAGAGAATACGGGTTGCAAGTCTTCGCGTTTAAAGCGAATGTCATTATCAAAACGCTGGGTCAGTTTAGGGGCTGATTCGAGAGGGGTTTGAATGGCGACGTCATAGACAGTGGCTTGCAAAATGGCGCGTACCCAGCGTGATAACATAATGGCTTCCTAAATAAGGGCAAAAAATAAATAGATTAGCCTATGCTGATTTTGAGTAGGTTGCAAGGTGCAATTGCAGTTTTTACAGCGATTTATGTCTGATGTCGGGTAAGGCTGGATGTTTTGAAGTTGTTGTTTGCAGTTATCGATAGAGAAGCGTACTTTTCGATACTGGCTAAGTCCGTTTATGATGACTTGATGTAGATAAAAATTATTGAATTATTTTTATATGTCTGTATTATTGGACATATGGAAATAACAAATGCTATCGCAAGCTTCGCGGCGCTCTCTCAAGATACTCGTCTCAAAGCCTTTAGGCTACTTGTCAGTCAAGAGCCTGAGGGGTTGCCTGCGGGTGAGATAGCCCGTCAACTGTCTGTACCACATAACACTATGTCAGCGCATTTATCGGTGCTGGCACGAGCAGGGTGGGTAGTGTCAAAACGCCAAAGTCGGCAGATAATCTATCGCGCCTCGCTTACGCATATGGAGGCGGTCGTGCAGTTTTTGTTGCAAGATTGCTGCGCAGGACATCCAGAATTGTGTGCGTCGATTATGGACAGTTTAAGCGGCTGTGAGACTGCCAAATCTAATAAACAAGACAGTTTTTAGGGCAAGCGCTAAGCAGCTAGCTACTATTAATAAACATCGTCTTAATAACTATAGTCGATTCTAAATAAAACAGATACATTATATGTCAACGTGGAACTGGTATAAATTTTTCTGGCGTGCTGTGCCTGCGCAGACAGAGGCTGCGTAAAATTCATCCCAGTTCCACTGTATCGTTTTTATGCTGAATTCTCTATAGATTCAAAAAATAGGTGAGATTGCTATGAAACCATTAATTTTTCATAATCCAAACTGCGGTACCTCTCGCAATACGCTTGCCATCATGAAGGCATCAGGTGAGCAGCCGGAAGTAGTGGAGTATCTAAAAACCCCGCCGAGCCGTGATGAGTTGGTTGCGTTGCTATCGAAGATGAATATCTCGCCAAGAGAGTTACTACGTAGCAAAGAAACCATCAATGATGAGTTGGGCTTAGATAAGCTTGAGTTATCTGATGATCAAATTATCGATGCAATGATTGCCCATCCTATCTTAATTAACCGTCCTATCGTGGTCACAAATAAAGGCGCAGCGTTATGCCGACCATCAGAGCGAGTGTTTGAATTGTTAGAAAATCCAGTGAGCAGCTTTACTAAAGAAGATGGAGAGGTTCTACATCATGGTAAAGATTAATACAGGGCAATCTGACGTCGATGACTTATCCAATCTAGATGACTTGCCCAATATTGATGCCAGTCAATTACAACCGATCGATATTGAGTCGCTGATTGCGCCAACTGACCCACGTCATCCGCCTAAGATACTGGTGCTATACGGGTCATTACGTGAGCGCTCGTTTTCTAGGCTGGCGGCTGAAGAGGCAAGTCGGCTATTGCGTTGGTATGGCTGCGAGGTGCGGATTTTTAATCCATCGGGTCTACCGCTACCTGACGATGCTGATAGCGACCATCCAAAGGTACAAGAGCTGCGCGAGCTGGCGCAGTGGTCAGAAGGCATGCTGTGGGTGAGTCCAGAGCGCCACGGCAGCATCACCAGTATTATGAAAGCACAAAT
>NZ_JBQQFC010000028.1:0-18694 GCF_052258445.1 Psychrobacter sp. T6-1 | reverse complement strand
CGATGTGTGTAGCTAACCTGTACTAATTGCTCGTTTGGCTTGACCATACAACACCCAAGTGGTTTGTAATTATCTATTGAGTGACAATTATGCGTCTGTCACGCACCTTCAATTACTTGAAGGTCCCTTGACAGACAAAACGCGCAATGGTTATTCATAGAATGGTAAGCATTATATCGATATCACCTTTATCCTTGATTCAGTTAGGATAGTGATACTTAGTCAATTAAGTAAAACCAACAGACTCATATCTAACCCCCTTTGCTGACGACAATAGCACGATGGCACCACCTGATCCCTTCCCGAACTCAGAAGTGAAACATCGTCGCGCCAATGGTAGTGTGGCTCCGGCCATGTGAGAGTAGGTCATCGTCAGCTCTCTATTCCAAAAACCCCCGACATTAAGTTGTTGGGGGTTTTTTTATGGCTGATACTTAGTAATTACTGAATATTAGTGTATACTTCGTTTACACTCCAGACATATTGTGACACTTGATAGACAAATCAGATTATGCTTATATTTTGCTAAAATGATTTGACTTATATCATTATAATTGATATTTTTGTTTGGTGTTTTTTAAGTCTGCAACTTATATCTACTTTTAAGACTAGTAGATAAATCGTAGACATCAAATGAAGTGAACACTCACTTTTTCTATTAATTATCAAAAGGAATTGGTAATGAGACTTGCCCCTCTCTTTTCAATCGGTGCTCTAGCTGCAATGAGCTTATTAGGTTGTTCTAATCAGTCCGATACAGCGGGTGACGACACTGCTGCAACGACTGAAACTGCCTCTCAAGAAACAACCACTCTACGTTTTTCACATTTTTGGCCTGCCACCTCTAACATCAGCAAAGAAGTCTTTGAGCCTTGGGCTAAAAAAATCGAAGATGAGTCTGGCGGTCGCTTAAAAGTTGAGCTTTATCCTTCGGCGACACTAAGTAAAGCCGATGTTACCTACGAAGCTGCGGTTAAGGGTACTATTGATATTGGCTCACAAGTCCAAGGTTACACTGCTGGACGTTTTCCGCTAACTCAAATCACTGAATTGCCAGGTTTATCTAACTCTGCTACTCAGATGGGCTGCATGATGCAGACGCTGTATGATGACGGTACTATCGCTGGTGAATACGAAGACTCACACGTATTGTTCATGTATGGTGTTGGCCCTGGTGCCTTGCATACTACTGATAAGCTAATCCGTACTCCATCTGACATGGAAGGTCTGCGTATCCGCCGTCCGTCAGCGGTCGCTGGTGACATTATCGAGAGTATGGGCGCATCTCCTGTTGGTCTACCTGCTAATGATATGTATACCTCTCTACAGCGCGGTGTTGTTGATGGTTTGAGTTTCCCATGGGAAGCGGTTACAACCTTCAAAATTGATGAGCTAACTAAATATCACACCAACCTTCCGCTATATACCTCTGGTCTTATGGTTACTATGAACCAAGACACTTATGATGGTTTGTCTGACGATCTCAAAAAGATCATCGATGACAATTCAGGTATGGCAATGGCTAAAGAAGTCGGTCAGATGTTCGACAAATACGACCAAGTTGCTATTCAAGCTGCCAGAGATAATGGTGATGAAATGGTTGATATCCCTGATCCATTAAATGATCCTGATTGGAAAGGTCCTCTTGAAGCAGGTACACAAAAGTATCTAGATGACGTCAATGCTCTAGGTTTAGATGCAGATGGTGTCTATGAAAAAGCTAAGGCTGCTAGTGCTGCTTGTGCAACCTAATTAACTTGAGGCAATGACAACATGGCATTTTTGGTTAGAATCAGCACTCTTATCTCTAGGTTATGCCAATTAATAGGTGGTATTAGTCTCGTAGTCATCGTTCTTGTCACTATTGCAGACGTAGTAGCACGCTACGTCTTCAAAATGACAGGCGGTGAGTTTGGTTTTACGGTCAAAGGTAGCGTTGAGATTGTCTCTTACTTCATGCTATTTTCCCTGTTGGCCGCTTTTGCAGCTTATGTTGAGCGGTCTCAAATTATCGTTGATGTTTTCACTCAAAAAATGTCCAAGGCTATGAAAGGCTATATGATGGGCGTTTTCATGATCGGCTTTTTCTTCATTGGTCTGGTGTTTACTTGGGGACTATATGAGAGCGTTCATGATGCTATAGAGTTTGGTAAGGTCACTCAAGATCTTAGAATCTCTATGGTACCTATCTACGCGCTGAGTTCATTTTTGAGTTTTTTACTGGCTATTCGCTCGCTAATTGAAGCCATCAACATATTTAGAACAGGCGAATTCTATGACGCCGAGGAGACAGGCGCATGAGTCCAGAAATTATCGGTGCAATTGGTTTAATATGCATGATTCTGCTGGTAGTCGTAAGAGTACCTGTTGCACTTGCAATGTTAGGCGTCGGTTTGGTTGGATTTGGTGCAGTTACCAGTCCTAGTGGCGCTCTACAAATGCTTAAAGACATTCCTGTTGATGTATTAGCAAAATATGACTTTAGCGCTATTCCACTGTTTATTTTGATGGGTGTTTTTGCGACCCATTCAGGTATGGCAAGTAAGTTATTTGACTCTACTAGAGTAATATTCGGTGGTGTACGCGGTAGCCTTGGGATTGCCGGTATTGGATCTTCTGGTATTTTTGCTTCTATATCAGGATCGTCTTTAGCCACAGCCTCTACTATGACTCGCGTGGCTTTGCCGCAAATGGAGAAGTACGGTTATCAGCCTGGTTTTGCTTGCGGTATTTTAGCTGCTGGCGGTACGCTTGGTATTATGATTCCACCAAGTATTGCACTACTGGTCTATGCTATTTTAACCGAGCAATCGGTTGGCGATATGTTTATCGCCGGCTTCTTGCCTGGTATTTTAGGCATGGTGATGTACTCAATAACGGTCATGATTATGGTGCGCTGGAAGCCGCATTTAGCTCAGCGCGGTGAGCGTACGTCATGGAAGGAAAAAATCCTTTCTTTGACAGGTCTTATTCCGTTTGGATTTATATTTGTTGTTATTATTTTTGGTATCTTCTTTGGGTTATTTACACCTACTGAAGGTGCAGCTGTCGGTGCTTTTGTATCTTGGCTCTATGCTGCTGCCAAAGGCATGCGTTTTAAAGGCCTTAAGCAGTCCTTAATTGAGACACTCGCGTTATCAGCCGTTGTGTTCTTTATGCTACTCGGTGCTGAGGCACTTGGGTATTTTATCTCAGTATCGCGATTGTCTTATACCTTAGCGTCTTGGATTGGCGGTTTATCAGTTAGTCCTATGATCGTTCTAATTTGTATTTTGATTATGTACTTCTTGCTAGGCTTATTTATGGACGCCTTAGCAATGCTAGTCATTACTATTCCAGTCGTTTATCCCATTATTTTAGCACTTGGGTTTGATCCGGTATGGTTTGGTATTATTGCGGTATTAACAGTAGAGCTTGGATTGATTACGCCGCCAATGGGTATGAATATCTTTGTGATTAAAGCAGTTGCCCCGCATATCAAGCTTGGTGATATGTTTAAGGGAGTAGCGCCTTTTATTGTCTCAGACGTGATACGTTTGGTGATTTTGGTCGCTTTCCCTGCTATATCCTTAGTCTTACTCAGCTAAAACAGTGATAGCTAAAGCAGTCTAAGGAGAGCCACATCGTTATTATGACGATGTGGCTTTTTTGTGTATGGTGTTTTTGTTGTTTATTGATACAAATTTATAGCGACCTAACAGTAATAGATTTACCAAAAACTTTTACTAATCAAAGTGGCAGATATAGTAGACTGAGCAAAGTTTATGTTTTATCTCTTCCCAAAAGCTGACGAGTAAAGTTATGGCTGTTGATTTTAGTAAAACCTTAATCGTTGCAATATCAGCAACGGCTTTGTTCGATTTGTCAGAGTCTGAGAATCACCTAGCTCATTTATTGCAGCAGTCCCCTAAGAGTGCTATCAGTAAATTTCGCAGCTATATGGCAGCACGCGAGAACGATGATCTGAGTATAGGGGCAGGATACCCTTTGATTAAAGCGTTACTTAATCTAAATGCATATTGCGATACTGCTGCTTTGGTAGATAAGACAATCGAAGCGCCTTTAGTCGAAGTGGTCATCGTATCCAAGAGTAGTCCAGACACGGGAATTCAGGTACTAAATGCCATACGTGCACACAAGTTAAATATCTCGCGATCTGCATTTATATCAGGAAGTCCTGTTGCGCCTTATATTGATGACTTTAAGGTTGATTTATTTTTGACGACCAATCGCGATGATGCGCAGCAAGTGACAGATGCTAATATCTGCGCTTGTGCCATATTAGATGCCACACCTGTCAATACTTATGAGCTTGATACTGAGCAGTTGCGTATCGCCTTTGATGGGGATGCGGTGTTGTTCGATGATTCAGGCGAGCTATTATACAAACAAAAAGGTCTACGCGCCTTTCATGATCGCGAAGCTAAAATGAGTGATATGCCGATTGAAAAAGGGCCTTATGCTGAGCTACTCATTAAGCTCTCAAAATTACAATCTCGATTGCCTACATTGTTAGAGCATAGCCCTGTAAAAATTGCGCTAGTCACAGCGCGTAATGCGCCTGCCGATCTGCGCGCTATAAAGACGCTAAGAGAGTGGGGTGTCAATGTCGATATGGCGTTTTTTTTGGGTGGATTAAATAAAACTGCTATTCTTAAAACCTTTGCTCCACACATATTTTTTGATGATTCAATCAAGCATATTGATGCCGCGCGGCAGTTTGTACCAACTGCCTTAGTGCCTTATCATTCAAGCTCACTCTTACATAATAATAATTATCTAAAAGAAGTTAGGGATGCATCATCATTACTATTTGAGCCTGTACAACAATCTGTTATGGCAGTTACTCAATAAGTTCTTGTACTATTAAGTTCTTGTACTATTTATGGCAGTAATATTTTGCAAAAGCCTACAAGCAGTAAAGGGGGTTATATGCTCATCACCAGAGAATATATATGAATTGGTCAGCTTTATTTGATTTAATCATTGAAAGACTAAAGCAAGTTTTTGGTCTTTATGCTTTTGTGCTTGTCCCTATGTGGGGTATGTTTTTTTTGAATGAAGTGTTCTTATTTGGATTGTGGAATATCTTTGGTATCGTCCCACGCGCGTTAGATGTCGGTAGTATGATAGGGGTGTTTGCATCATGGACTATGCATGGCAATTTTGCGCATCTACTTGGCAACAGCATAACCTTGCTACAGATTCTGTTCTTATTTGGATTGTTCGAAAATAATGCTTATCGCACGACGATAAAACTCATTATCGCATCAGGAGCTGTGACTTGGATAATAGGATCGCCGTTATCTATCCATATCGGCGCATCAGGACTGTGCTTTGCTATGCTTGGGTACATGATAGGCGGCGCACTATTTGCACGGCGCTGGGGTTATTTGATAGCTTGTATTGTGATGGGAGCTGGATATTGGCTGACTATAAAACAAGGATTGATGCCGCAAGAGGGCATCTCGTTTGCTGCGCACTTTGGTGGTCTGTGCGCAGGCTTATTGATAGGGGCAAACTCAAAACATGATTATACCGCGTTGACTAGAAGACGCTGATGATCAAAATATTTGCAAAACAGCCTTCTTACGATATGTATAGGACTATCGACTAGCACCACTATGACATCTCTCTAGCCTTTATTCGTACAGACATTAATGTATAGCAGATCATCGGTTGCAAGCTCTCGCCATGCTGTGGTTTGCTCGACGTATTCTCTTACATCAAGAGTATTACCTTTTTCTGGAATAATATAGTCTGCTCGTGCAGGCGCTGCACAATCAATCACTTGTGGAATCTGTTGTACGCTTCTGCGCCTCTCAAACAAATACAAGTTAACCAAATATATATCTGGATCGTCCACTTGAGCGACAGCATTGCCACTATCTGCTGCTATAAAACGCAGAATATGAGGTTTGATGTAAGACCAGGGACGAAACCATTCTGTACTCTCAGCAGTTTTGACTACCGTCACGCCATCAGGTAGCTTAGCAACTTGCTGCGGATACCAGTTGTACTCTTGGTTTATCTGAAAAGCAAACATACCAATAGCGGCAAATAAAGGAATAAGCCATTTAGGGGCGCGCTTGCCTGCCAGCTTACTCAAGTGAGTTATAATCAGTGCCAACCCAGCCATACCAAAGGCAGCAGCTATGGTAGCAATAAACTCAAAAAGCATAGAATTTCCTTAATACGATAAATAGAATTGTACAATAGCTATAGGCTAAAAAAATCACTCACAAGCAGCTGCTGCCTGTGAGTGATCGTTAGTGTAGCAAATATAGGTCACTGACGTGATGTATACCTAGCGGCTTAGTGGTCAATTGCTCCGCCAGCACCGCGTGGTGAACGTACGCTTTCAACCAATTCTTGGATATGAGCTGGTGGCGGCGCTGTTGCGTAAGAGACTGCAAAGGCTACTGCAAAGTTAATCAATGCACCAATCGCACCAAATGATAGTGGTGAGATACCAAATAACCAGTATTCAGCGGTATCTGGGAAGTTGGCAGTACCGCTAACAAAGAACCAGCCTTTGAATACAAAGATATAGACTAAGGTGCTAATTAGACCTGCAAGCATACCAAAGATTGCGCCTAGGTTATTAACGCGCTTAGAGAAAATACCCATCATAAGTGCTGGGAACAGTGACGCTCCTGCAATACCAAAGGCTAGAGCAACAACTTGAGCGGCAAATCCTGGTGGATTGAGACCGAGCCACGTTGCGACAACAATAGCAACACCCATCGAGATACGTGCAGCTAGTAGCTCACCTTTATCCGTGATGTTTGGATTAAGGTTACGCTTAATCAAATCATGACTGATGGCTGATGAGATAGCAAGCAATAGACCTGCGGCTGTTGATAGTGCTGCAGCCAAACCACCTGCTGCGATAAGACCAATAACCCATGGTGGAAGCTGCGCAATTTCAGGGTTAGCTAGTACTAAGATATCAGCGTTAACGTCAAGCTCATTACCTTCCCAGCCTGCGTCAGTGAAGCGTCCGTCGAGTGCTGCATCTTGTGCGGCGCGAGCGGTATCGACAGCTGCTGTTGCTGCGACTACGTCGCCACCATCAGTCTCTGCTGCAGTCAATGCAAGCTGAGCTGCACCAAGACCGCTATCGTTATAAAGCTGGATACGACCATCGTTGTTAAGATCATTGTACTTGATAAGACCCGTATCTTCCCACGTTTTCATCCAATCAGGACGCTGCTCATAAGTAAGTGCTGGCTGATCTACACCTTGTGGATAAACAGTATCAATGAGGTTCAAACGTGCCATAGCACCAACAGCAGGCGCTGTGAAGTACAAGAGAGAGATAAAGACTAGAGTCCAACCGGCTGTCCAACGTGCATCAGCAACTTTAGGAACCGTGAAGAAGCGAATGATAACGTGCGGTAGACCTGCTGTACCGATCATAAGTGATAAGGTAAATAGCACCATGTTAAGCTTGTTTGGTACATCAGCAGTATAAGCAGTAAATCCAAGGTCAGTGACGACCTGGTTAAGCTTAGTCAAAATAGGCACACCTGATTCAACATGGTTTGAGAACAAACCTAAGCCTGGAATCGGATTGCCAGTCAATTCAAGTGAGATAAAGACTGCTGGGATAGTATAAGCAATCATTAGAACCACATACTGCGCAACCTGCGTGTAGGTAATCCCTTTCATACCACCAAGTACCGCGTAGAAGAAAACAACGACAGCTGCGATAAGTAGACCAGTTGTGTTTTCAACTTCCAAAAAGCGTGAGAAGGCAACACCGGCACCAGTCATCTGACCGATAACGTAAGTGGTTGATGCGACAATCAAACAAACCACGGCAATCATAGCCGCTGTTTTTGAGTAGAAGCGATCGGCGATAAAATCAGGAACCGTAAACTTACCGAACTTACGTAAGTAAGGCGCTAATAGCATAGCGAGTAGAACGTAACCGCCTGTCCAACCCATTAAGTAAGTTGAGGCGCCATAGCCACCTGCAGCAATCAAGCCTGCCATTGAAATAAACGACGCAGCACTCATCCAATCCGCGGCGGTTGCCATACCGTTGACGACAGGGTGAACACCACCGCCTGCAACGTAGAATTCACTGGTCGTTCCAGCACGTGCCCAAATTGCGATACCGAAGTATAGCGCAAAGGATAGGCCTACAAAAATAATGTTAATCGTAAATTGACTCATGCTCTATTCCTCGTCTACGCCATATTGTTTATCTAGCTTATTCATACGCCAAGCGTAAAAGAAAATTAAGATGATAAAGACGCCAATGGATCCTTGTTGAGCAAACCAAAAGCCTAGGTCAGTACCACCAATTTTGATACCAGCCAATAAGGGACGTAAAAGAATAGCGAAGCCATAAGATACTAAGGCCCATATAAATAGGCTACCTAGAATAAGACGGACATTGGCACGCCAATAACCCGATGAATCGTTGTGGTTCTCCATAGGACAACTCCTTTTGCCTAACATAAAAACAAGATGTTTGATTAAAAGCTAACCAGTCATTGTGATTTAACATTTATCGCCGCAAGCGATCTGATATTGTCTACATCAAAGCTTTGAGACCTTGTACAGACTGCTAAATCATAATGACCCGAAATACTGCCAATCAATTGTATCAGTGGGGTGAGTAATATTGATACTCTCTATCAGCTCAAAATCACGCTATAAAGAGTATTGGTTATAATAGCGGTTAATATACTGCTACTAGTATCGGATAATGTTCCAAATCCAATGTGGATTTCACTATTGGAACAGCAGCCCATCTACTCGCTTGTTAATGACTATACTGGACAGTCATAAACCTATTAGGAATATATACAAAATTGGGTCAATTAACAATAAGTAATTTAAAATTACTTTAACGTAACGAAGTACGTAGTCTGTAAATATACACGGCATAAGAAGCGAAGTATCTGCTCAAAGACCGCTGTACTGTGCTATCAGCTCTAAAGCTATAAAATTAGCTGGCTAAAAATTTTGCAAAAACTGAAATAAATGTTTGTTATTTATTTGGTGAATACTTATACAAATGTAGCCTTTGACAAAAATCTAGCTAGATTTAATGATTTAGCAGAATCTTGTTCTGACTAGATTTATAACGTGCCATGTGTTATGCAGACTACGTATTATCAGTGGATGAATACTTTAAATGAACCACAAAAAAACCGCCCTTATCATTAAGAGCGGTTTTTTTTATGCTATATAGAGCTAATGTTGCTAAAACTACATATTAGGGTAGTTTGGACCGCCGCCACCTTCTGGCGTTACCCAAGTGATGTTCTGCGATGGGTCTTTGATATCGCAGGTTTTGCAATGAACGCAGTTTTGCGCATTAATAACGAACTTAGCGCCTTCGGCATCTTTAACCACTTCATAAACGCCAGCTGGGCAATACAGACGCGCAGGCTCAGCATATAGTGGCAGGTTAATCGAAATAGGCACTGTTGGATCGGTTAATTTTAAATGCGCAGGCTGATCCTCAGCATGGTTGGTATTGGAGATAAATACTGATGATAACTTATCAAATACAAGCTTGCCATCAGGCTTAGGATAGTTTGGCTGATAAGCATGAGCTGCGCGCTCTAAATGATGATAATCATGCGTGTTGTCGCGGATAGTCAATGGCATCTTGCCGCGCAGTACGTTTTGATCAATGAAATTAAACGCGCCGCCCATCCATTGTCCCATACGGTGCATAGCTGGTGAGAAGTTACGCGCCTCGTAGTTGTCTTGATAGAGCCATGATTCTTTGTACATGGTGCTATAAGCCACCACTTCATCATGCTGACGACCTTCTTGCACTGCTGCAAAAATAGCCTCAGCGGCAAGCATACCCGACTTCATTGAAGTATGTGTGCCTTTGATTTTGGCAGGATTTAGGAATCCTGCATCATCACCAGCTAATACGCCACCTGGAAAAGTGAATTTCGGTAGTGAATTGAGACCACCTTTAGTCAAGGCACGCGCGCCATAAGAGATGCGCTCACCACCCTCTAAAATATCACGAATCAGCGGATGCAGTTTTAGACGCTGCATCTCATCAAATGGTGACATATAAGGGTTTGAGTACGAAAGATCAATGACCATACCAAAGCTGACTTGGTTGTTTTCGGCAAAATATAACCACCAACCGCCAGAGGAACCTGTATCCGTTAGCGGCCAACCTGAACCGTGTAATACAACGCCTTCTTCATGTTTTTCAGGCTTGATATCCCAAAGCTCTTTGAGACCGATACCATAATGCTGTGGGTCAGAGTCATTATCGAGACCAAAACGGCTAATGAGGCGCTTGCCTAAATGACCACGGCTGCCTTCACTAAAGATAGTATACTTAGCGAGTAGCTCATACCCTGGCTCGAAACTTGGTTTGGCTTCGCCATCAGCGGCAACGCCCATATCGCCTGTCAAAATACCTCTAACAGAACCATCGTCGTTGTATAGAATTTCAGATGCTGGGAATCCTGGGAACATCATAACTTCAAGCTCTTCTGCTTGCTCAGCGAGCCAGCGTACCACGTTAGCTAGTGAGACGATGTAATTGCCATGGTTGTGCATACTGGCAGGTACGATAGCGTCAGGTAGCTTGGTAGAACGAGTCGCAGAACCGAGCATATAAACTCGATCTTCAGTCGCTGGGACGTTAAGCGGTGCGCCTTTTTCTTTCCAATCAGGAATCAGCTCGTCTAAAGCACGCGGCTCGATAACCGCACCTGATAAGATATGCGCGCCAAACTCAGAGCCTTTTTCGACGACACAGACCATAAACTCGTCATTGCCTGCTGCGATAGCTTGCTGACGCAAACGAATAGCAGCTGAGAGACCAGCAGGGCCACCGCCGACGACGATAACATCAAACTCCATCGATTCACGTTCAATCTCAGGCTCTTGCTCAACAACCGGCTCTTCTTCGATGACAGGCTCTTCTTCGATGACAGGCTCTTCAACGGCTGGTGTTTCATCGATAGGCTCGACAGCAACGGGCTCTTCATTGACAGTAGGCTCTTTAACTTGCGCATTTTGTTCTGCAACAACGGGTTCTTCAGTCACTGGCTCAGACGCCACTTCGACAGGCTCTTTAGTAGAGTCACTCTTACTAATATCAGTAGGCGCAGCAACACTAGTTTCTTGATCTACAGTCGTCTCTACTTCTGTGATCGGTTCAACGCTGTCCGTCTTAGTCGTATCAAGTGTGGTTGCTTGCGTGTCAGTATTGACAGTCTCGGCATCCACAACTGGCGTTTGCTTATCTTGTTCTTGCATAGCTACTCCTGAGTTCTTAATGGCTTATCTATGGACATTACGAGCGTCGCAATTAAATAATGAAGCTTGCAGCACTGTTAGGACTGCCCGATAAAAAGGGTCTTTAGGTATCAAGTGACAATCTTGCGGTTTGCATGCTTATGCTTTATATATCAATCTTTAAGTATAAGCATATAAAACTAAAATTTGGTTAGGCCAATTCGGTTGAGCTTAGTATCCTAGCATTTAAAGCAATGCCGATACATGTGACCTTTTAAAAACGTTACTCATTATAAAAGAAAAGTCGTACAAACACGATACGCATTTATAACTATCAGTGTTATGGTGACATTACTAGACTGGATGTAAAACTGAGTCATAGCTACATCATAACTGAAACTAAATTTGATAGCAGCAATACCTATAGCAAACTTTAACGAATCATTAGGGAATAATGAGATGAATAACAATGATAGCGCAAGCGATAGCGATACCAAGAACCATACCATTAATGGCGCTCAGACCGCGCACAATATGCCTTCTAACTTAAATGATATGGAGGCTTTAGATCAGTATTTAAAGGCAGAAGCTGGGACTCGGCAGGGCCGCAGTATACCGCCACTTGCAGACTGGCATCCTGAGCAAACCGTAGATATGGACTTAACGATCAAAGCTAATGGCGAATGGTGGCACGAAGGGGGCCATGTGACCCGAGAGTCATTGGTGAGCCTGTTTGCCACTATTTTATGGGTAGAAGAAAAAAACGGCGATTTGGTTTATTATCTAAAAACGCCTGTACAAAAAATGCGCATTACTGTTGAGGATGTACCTTTATTTATTAATGATATTGGCATCGTTAATGAAGACGGTGAACAGTGGCTTGAATTCACTACCACGACAGGCGATGTGGTCAGATTGGACGACGAGCATCCAATCACGCTACGTCATTATGATAATAACGACAGTCAAGATAAGGATAGCCAGAGTAACGAGAGTGCTGACAAGTCAAACGTGCGCCCCTATATGCCAGTGAGAAACGGCTTGGAGGCACTTATTGGTCGCAATGCCTTTTATCATCTCGTCGAGATTGGTACGCTGAGCGAGCAAGACGGTGAGACTATATTGACTTTGCAAAGCGGCGGTAAATCATATGAGCTATCTATGCCATCTGACTGATGCTACTTGTGAATAAGGCGGTTTGTGAAAGGTTTTTTGGCTATTGGTTAAGTGCCAAGGGGATTATATAATTGCCTCTACGTTTATATCTGGTAACTATGACTATGATGACATCATGAGTACTGCTAAACACAAAGAGGCCAGTGCGCCAATCGGCTTGTTCGATTCAGGTATTGGTGGCCTGTCTGTCTACTTGCATTTGGCCGAGCAACTGCCAAACGAGCGTTATATCTACTACGCTGATACCTTACATGTGCCTTATGGCAATCGTGATAGCCAAGATATTGAAGCTTTGACACTGACAGCGGTGAAATGGCTGCATCAGCAAGGCTGCAAATTGATCGTTATCGCTTGCAATAGCGCTTCTGCTCATGCCTTGCAAACCGCTCGCTTGCATTACCCAAACCTACCTATTGTCGGTCTTGTGCCAGCGCTTAAGCCTGCAGTTCTAGCCAGCAAAAGTGCTCATGTCGCAGTACTAGCGACCAAAGCGACGCTAGATGGCACTTTACTCAATCAAGTTATTAGTGATATCGCTCTACCTAATCAAACCAAAGTCACTAAGTATTTTGACCCCAATCTCGTCCTTTGGGTTGAGGCTGGTATGCCAGAGGATAGCGTCACCGCTGAGCATTTACGCCATCAGCTTGACGTGTTTGCAGAGCAAGGCGTGGATCAACTGGTCTTAGGCTGCACGCACTATCCGTTTTTTAGAACCTACTTGCAACAGCAAATTGCAGAGCAAAATATGTCTATACAAATTGTTGACTCAGGACACGCTATCGCTGAACGGGTCAAGCAGCTGCTGGCAAGTCATCACCTACTTGCGCCGTCTGCTAGCGTTTTAGCGCCCCAATCCTTGAGGGAAGTCGTAGAGTCCTGTCCTATAGACGTTCATACTCAGCGACCCCTTATTTTTTATGCGAGTAAATACGATGACAAGCTTGGGCAACTGATTCAGCGTCTATTAGGCACGCGCGTATTCAAACTGTCACCGCTCATGACGTATCAAGAGCAAAATTTTACTACTATTGATAGTAAATCCAAGGCATCAACCTTAATTTAGTTAAGATAGAGTCTTTAAAGTGACAGTGACGATGATTTTGGCGACAATAAAATTCACACTCAAAAGCGAGTTGTGCTAGGCTACTTACATTCAAAATTGAATATAGTGATGTTAAATGAGCAGTGATGCCATCGCTGCTAAATATTAGAGGGTATTGTGCCAAATTACCGCTATCACATTCATGTTATACATGCTGACAACGATCAGTCTTTGATTTTAGATAGTGTAGCAATAGCTTTTCAAGAGCGTGCTTTTTTGACTTATGACGTCTCAAGTAAACTGCCAAAAGCCTCTTTATATGGGCGTCAATGCATTGAGGCTTGTGATTATGCGTTAATCATCATCGGTGATAGTTATGGCACCACGCAGCGTACTGGCATCAGTCAGATGCATCTAAGTTATCTAAGCGCCGAGGCTAAGCTAAAGCCGCTACTGATCGTTATAAAGACGCATCATCACGTTATCAGCCTTGAGCCCTCTTTAACAGAGTTTATCCGTACCGTCGAAAAACATGCAAAGTATGTGTATTACTATGATGAAAGTACTTATATTGAGCCGCTGCTGGTACAGGCGCATAATGATATTGTGAACAATCACAAGATCATGGGCAGCTGGACAAAGGCGCGCACGCAATCGCTACCTGAGTATGAGTCTGACATGCAGGCGCCGCGCAAAAGCTCAGTATCTACCAAAAACCAAGACGTTCGCTCTACTACTATCTCCTCTGCAACTGGCCTGAGCCGGCCTATCGTACTGACTGATATTTTTAGTTTTCAGTACAGCGCTCATGCGTATGAAGGCGGTAATCTGACAGAGGTGACCATGCCTATGGCTTTGATGTGGTCTGATATACTCCAAGCCCTTATCAAAATATCGCCAACCTTTTCAAGCTACGGTCTGCAAAGCAGCATCAATCGCCTAATCGCTAGCAAAGCTGAGAGCGATGTTCAGCAGCTTATGCCTAAGGTTCATGCAGTAACGCGCTGTCAAATGACGCAAAATGATCTCAATAGGTTACAGCGGCAATTAGTCGCCGCCAACTGGATTGAGCTGACGACCTTTGGTACCAGGGTCAAGCAAGAGCTTTGGAAGCTTACCTTTTATGCCAAAAGCTTATCTAAAGATCAGCAAGAGCTTGATCACAATCTATAGTGAGTAGCTAAGACTACGTTTTGTAATACAAAGCATACGAGCTAATGTTATCAATTTTGTAGTGAGTGATAGATAATATAAATAATGATTAATGACTAAAAAACACAAACCTATCAAGGAGAACATAATGACTGATTCTAAAAGAGATGATTTGAGAAAAGATATCGACAATCTAGAAAACCAGATGCATGACGCGGATCAGTTTCGCACGTTAGAAGAACAAGTGGCTGATATGAAGCGCCGCGGTATCGATCCTAGTGCAGCCTACAAAGATCTAGACAGAAAAGAAGAAGATGACGATTGGGGCGATGCCACTTGGAGAGAAAACGGTAAATGGGAGCCCAAAACTCCAAATGATCTCGATGATAAAGCTCGTGAGAATTGGGATGGCGACAATGGTGAACCTAATCCACCGCCTATCGTATAATTTTAAATTCTGACTTATTAAAACCAGTATAAAAAGAGCCACACTATTATTAATAGCGTGGCTTTTATTTATCTTCGATTTATAAAATCGGCGTTTTAATCAATGCGTACTAAGCGCGTTACCCCATCACCGCCAACAACGCGGCGGTAGCGAACGGTATTCGCTGGCGCGGGTGATGAATATGAGGGCGCACTTGGCGCAATCGTCGTCTGCCGTTGAATCAACTGACCCATACGATCAGCTGGTGCTGGGGTTAGTGGACGTGCGCCTGCTGGTTGCCCATATTGATTAGTGTACTGCGTGCGGCTTGGCGCGGTGCTACCGACGATAGTACGATAAAAATTCTGTCCTGCGCGCCCGTCAGCGGGGAAGATACCGCGGCTAGTTTGATACTGCTGGATGGCGGTGCGCGTATTATCACCGATGATGCCATCAACGCCGCCAATATCATAACCTGCATCCAACAGTGCTTGCTGAATGTCTTTGGCTTGCTGACGGCTAATACCAGGGTCATTGGTCGGCCATGCCGTGACAAAGTCGGTTTTACTACTGTCTTCGCGTGTAATCAAATCAGATAAATGCGCGATAGCTAAAGCGTAGTTTTCTGAAGCATTATAAGAATAAAAAGTATCGAAGTTTTTGCCGACTAAGAACGCAGGGCCATCAATGCCTGCTGGTAATAGCAATCCTGCGCTATTTAAATCATAAGGCAAAGAGCCACCGTTGGCTAACGTCAAGCCTTGATTACGCCAGTGGCTTATAGATTTTTTGTTTTTGCGGTCTGATGCTGCCCAGTAGCCATCAGGGAGCTTGACCTCATAACCCCAAGGCTCGCCGCTACGATAACCGCGATTGTCCAAAAAGTTAGCAGTGGAGGCGAGAGCATCAGGCACACTATTGACCAAATCACGACGACCATCACCATCAAAATCCACTGCCAATTCCAAAAAGGTACTTGGCATAAACTGCGTCTGCCCAAATGCCCCAGCCCATGAGCCTGTCATATCACTTGGCGCGATATCACCACGTTGGACGATCTTTAGCGCATTGGCAAATTCACCTTGAAAGTAGCTCTGACGACGATCAAAGCAAGACAAGGTGGCTAGAGATTCAAACAAAGGCTTTTTACCCAAAGTCTGTCCAAAGTTGGACTCTACGCCCCATACGCCTAAAACATGCTCAGGCTTGACACCATAGCGCGATTCGATTTGGCGTAGGGTGTCGCCCCATTGACGCTTAGCGCGGATACCGTCCTCAACGCGCTCTTTGTCCACGAGTGCCGATAGATAATCCCAAACGTCCTTTTGAAATTCAGGCTGATAGTTGAGCGATTGAATCACGCTAGGATCTGGCTCATTCGGGCGGTAGTTATTAAAGGTGAAGCTATCGACTCCGCGAAACTTGCTAGAGTTTTTGAGTCCATCCAAGCACTGCTGAAACTCACTATTAGATAAGTAAGGGGCGTCAGGTTTGGCGGCCTGTGCGGTGCTGGCAAGACTGATACCAATAGCGGCAGTCAATAGTGAGAGAGTAGATATGCGCATGAAAATATCCTATAAGTGGCAAAAGTGTCCGTATGAGTAGAGTAATCAAGCGTTCAGTATGATAAAGATGCTTTAGAGTACCCAATCCTATGGATAAAGAAAAGATGTTGAATCACCTCGTTACTTCTTATCACTTTGTTGTCACCTTCTGGTGAGTTTTAACTAGTACTGATATCAAACAGGTGGTTTTATGGTAGTTAAATAGAGGTTTTTAGATACACTACCGAATGAGTTTTTTAATGCAAACCCAAAACCTCATCCAACTCCTTAACAAAGTCACGAATACGATCGGCATTTTTACCCAAGTCACTGCCACCTATACGTGATTTACTACGGATATCGAGCAGACGCTCATCACCTTGGTCTGTAACGCGTACGATAACATCATCTTGAAAGCCGAACCACACCGTCGTGTCTGTGGCTTCAACGATACCTGTACTCGTATCCGTATTGACCAAATCCCAGCCCAAATTATTTACTGCTTGTTCGCAAGCTTCTATCAATTCATTCTGCGATTGTGAGTAAGTAAGGGTTTGAATATCAGGATACGCGTCGCGCTGTTGCTCGGCGCTCTCGCTACCCGCGTATTCAACAGGGTTTGGTGCATCAGCACGTAGCGGGGCGATAGCGACAAATTGCGGCGGATTGATCATATCAGTTGAGATGTCGTGAATGGGAGGAACGCTTTTGGCGGTGCTCAGCATACCAAGGGGGATGATGATGGCAATCAAAGACAGAGTGACCGCTAGCAGGACACTAGAGATAGTCAGCGTCTCTCGCTTAAACAAAGCTTGAATAGTCAGCATAATCAACGCGATACCACCTGCCAGCATGCTAAAAGTAAAGCCTACAAAGGCGCTCCCTAGATCGACAATGCCAAACTTGTACAGGGGGCCTGGAAGTAGCACTAATAAAAAAGCAATCACGCTTATGAGACTGACGACAATTTTCATAAGGCTTCTCTTTGATTGATTCGTGGATCGCTTAACAGCCAAACGTGTTCAGTGACGCTAAGAGAGGCATTAGCATTTAGCGTCGAAGCATTATTCTCAAGCTCTGTGATGTGATAATCATTACTATAATACTGCTGTACTTGCTCACGGCTGACAGAAAATGGCGGGCCGTTTTTTTGGTTTTGATCATAATAAAGGGTAATCAATAGTTGCGTTGCGTTAGCACTCATCTGACGGATCTGCTCGCTATATTTTGGTCGCATATCAGCTGGCATAGCGATTAGCGCGGCTCTGTCATAGACCGCATCAATGTGACCGATATCATCAGCCGTTAAGGCAAAGATATCAGCGACCCATAAAGTAATCGTTTGATTTGCAAGCTTCCCTTGATAATATTTAATAGCGGAATTATCCGCATGCTGATGTACAGTTGGCGAGATATTTTGCTCAGCGAAGAAGGCTTGCACCGCGGATTCGACCAGCTCAATACCGACGACTTCATAACCTTGCTGCGCCAGCCAAGTCATGTCCAACGATTTACCGCTTAAAGGTACTAATATTCGGCTACCTTTTTTCAGTTTTAGGGCCGTAAAATATTTAAGCAACAACGGATTGACCTCAGACTTATGAAAGCCAATACGACCCTCACCCCAACGCGCTTGCCAAAATTCTGCATTCATACCGTTTTTCCTAATCCTAAATCCTTCATCAGCGATTATCATACCGCTAAACGCAACAAAAAAGCCAAGCGTATTAACCCTTGGCTTTATCAATCATTAACAGTTTTAAGCCTTTATGCGACCATGTATTGACTAAACTCTTTGCGTAGTTTGGCAAGCTTGGGCGGAATCGAGAAGTTACAATACGCCTGATTAGGGTTTCTATTGAAAAAATCTTGATGCTCATCTTCAGCGGCGTAGAACTCAACCGCAGGATGCACTTCGGTGACGATGCCCAGACCCATATCACGCAATTTGTTGATCGTACGATCAACAGTAGGTTTTTGATCTTCGTCCGTATAGAACACCGCACTACGATATTGGCTACCAACATCATTGCCTTGGCGATCCATTGTAGTAGGATCATGAGTGGCAAAAAACACATCAAGGATCACTTCTAACGGTACGACAGA
>NZ_JBQQFC010000027.1:0-19473 GCF_052258445.1 Psychrobacter sp. T6-1 | reverse complement strand
AGTCAACAATATAGCAAATCTGATTCTCAATAGGGTTAGGTGTTTTGTTATGGTTGTTCAGATATAACGCCCAAAGACGTTTTAGTTGGTTTTATTCGGTAAAATGCTGGCAAGGATATTAAGCTTACGCCAGTCGTCCAAGCTGACTTGATCACGAAATATCGTTATACAGAGCTCACGCTGATAAGGGCTTGTCACCATAAAGTCAAAATGTATCAGTAGCGGATAGCGATGCGCCCCAATCAGTCCTGCTTGCCATAACTCATCTCCTCGTCCCATCCGCAGTAGTAATTGCCAGTGTCTATCAATACGCTGCTCTAAAGGGGGCTGAGTCAAATGCAGAAGTATAGGTTTTGATAATGTGATATAGCCAAAGGCTAATACGCTCACAAGCAATATCAAAACGTACTGCCACAATGATAACTGGGCCAACCAAGCCAGTACTAGCATTACTATAACTAAAGCCGTATAAAGCACCATGCTAATACGGCTAGTCGGCTCAACTACTGTATCAATACGCAGCGGAGTAACTAAGACGGGTATAGGTATCTCTTGCAAAGCAGGCGACTCTTTAATTCATTGAAAATCACAACTGTTTATTTGGGCTTATAGCTTGTCCTTAGCATGACGCCAAGTTTTTATTTTATTAACTAAGTCCCAAATTGCCTTGTCCTCTGGCTGGCTTTGATTGGTAAAGTAATCAAGCAAATCAGGGTCCTCACAAGTGAGCATTTGAGCAAAGGTATCTTGCTCGGTCTGCTCAGCATTTAGGTACAGCTCTTTAATATAAGGATCGATATAGAAGTCCAATTCTTTTAGACCGCGGCGCGCTTGATAAATAATACGGCGCTGCTCAGTGGTTGGCTCTGGTTGCAATGGTGTGGTCATAGTAGATCTCTAATAGTCACTTGGTAGATGGATATTAAGGGGTTATAAATTAGATTATTCTTTATTGGACATGCTGGCATTATACAAAGATAATTGCTGCCACAGAGCGCTAACCTGCTGCATCATAGCAACATTGTGCGTTCTTATAATGCAAGCGCCTTGCTGTATTGCTAATAACCCAGCTGCTGTACCGATCGTATCACGCTCAGTAGCTGGTGTCTGCGCCGCGCCGTTAACCCCACTTTTAGACAGCACCTGGGCCAAAAAGCGCTTGCGAGAGACGCCAAACATCAGGGGTAAACCCAGTGCTTGTAAATCGCTTAGCTGAGTCAATAGCGCGCGATGATGCTCATAGTTTTTGGCAAAGCCAAATCCTGGATCGATAATAATATTCTCTTTTTTGACCCCTAAATGCATGACCTCATCAATACGAGCCGTGAGCTCAGCACTAACCTCTTTGATAACATTATCATAATGCGCCAAGTTGTTCATCGTGGTCGGCTCACCGCGCATATGCATAAGCATAACCGGTATACTAAGCTCTGCTGCCATCTGTGCTGCGCCCTCTCGTTTAAGCGCACGGACATCGTTCCAGATATCTGCACCCGCCGCTACAGCTGACTTTATCACGGCAGGATTACTAGTATCGATGGAGAGCCATATATCACTGCCGCATTGCTCACGTATCGCCTTCACAACGGGTATAACGCGCGCTATCTCCTCTTCACTCTCTACTGCTCTGGCATTAGGACGCGTAGATTCTCCGCCGATATCGATGATGGTTGCGCCAGCTGCGATCATCTCTTTAGCACGCATGACTGCTTTATCAATGTCGTTGAATTGACCGCCATCTGAGAACGAATCTGGTGTCACATTTAAAATGCCCATGACATGCGGCTGTGACAAATCTAAAACCTTATGACGACTAATGATTTGATACACAGGTAGAGGTGAAAATAAGCTCATTAACTATCCATCAATTACTAAAATACTTAGAATTATCATACCAGTAAAGAGACCGCCTTTGCTGATAAAATAAAGACAATAAAAAAGCCCTTTATAAAAAAGAGCTTCTTTATATTTGTGCCGATAGTGTACTACATCGCTGGTAATGGTGGCGGCGTAGTACCTTCAGGCTTAGGTCTATCTTTAGATAAGTTCACTTCGTTAGACTGATAAACCTTTGGTGGACGTGGATCTTCACCTGCCAAGATATCTTGGAGCTGATCGCGGTCAATCGTCTCCCATTTCATTAAAGCATCTACCATTGCATGCATTTTATCTTGATTAGCTTCAATCAATTCACGCGCGATATCATACTGCTCCTCTAGCATACGGCGTACTTCTTCATCCACCTTTTGCTGAGTAGCTTCTGAAATCGTACGACCACCACCGCCAAAGTAACCTTGCGATTGATCATCGTCTTCATAAACCATAATACCTAGCGCATCAGACATACCGTATTTGGTGACCATTGCACGTGCCATTTTGGTAGCCCGCTCAAAGTCATTAGAAGCGCCCGTTGACATCTGGTCAATAAAGACCTCTTCGGCGATACGACCACCGAACAAGATAGCAATATCACTTAGCATTTTTGACTTATACATACTGGTCTGATCATGCTCAGGCAACTGCCAAGTGACGCCCAAAGCAAATCCACGCGGCATAATTGTCACCTTATGCACAGGATCTGTACCTGGCAATAGCTCAGCGACTAGCGCATGACCTGCTTCGTGATAGGCGGTAGCGCGGCGCTCCTCTTCGCGGATGACCATAGATTTACGCTCAGGACCCATGTACAGCTTGTCTTTAGCATCTTCAAAGTCATTCATGTCGACGCTACGCTTGTTACGGCGTGCTGCAAATAATGCCGCTTCGTTCACTAGGTTGGCTAACTGCGCCCCACTAAACCCTGGCGTACCGCGGGCAAGTGCACGAGCATCAACACTAATGGTATTTGGCAATTTGCGCAAATGCACTTTCAAGATTTGCTCACGACCCTTAATATCTGGCAAACCAACTTGCACTTGACGGTCAAAACGACCAGGACGTAGTAGCGCTTTATCGAGTACGTCAGCACGGTTCGTTGCAGCGATGACGATGACGCCTTCATTACCCTCAAAACCATCCATCTCAACCAATAACTGGTTTAGTGTCTGCTCACGCTCATCGTTACCACCGCCCATACCAGAGCCGCGATGACGACCGACTGCGTCAATCTCATCGATAAAGATGATACATGGCGCACTTTTTTTGGCTTGCTCAAACATATCACGAACTCGTGAAGCACCAACACCGACGAACATCTCAACAAAGTCAGAACCTGAGATTGAAAAGAAGGGTACCTTAGCTTCACCAGCGATGGCACGAGCCAGTAGGGTTTTACCGGTACCTGGCGGACCTACCATTAAGATACCGCGAGGAATCGTCGCGCCAAGTTTAGTAAATTTGTCTGGATCACGTAAGAACTCAACTACCTCAACGACTTCTTCCTTAGCCTCTTCACAGCCTGCAACGTCTGTGAAGTTCACTTTGATTTGGTCTTCGGTGAGCATTTTGGCTTTAGACTTGCCAAAGCTCATAGGGCCACCGCCCTTGCCGCCTGCGCCGCCTTGCATATTACGCATAAAGAACAGGAACAAACCAATAATCAGCAGAATCGGGAAGCTGGCAATTAGTAATTGCATTAGTACACTTTGACGTTTTGGCGCGGTGCCTTCAACCTCAACTTGGTTTTCACGTAACAGTGGCATCAACTGTTCATCGGACACAGCAGGCCTAATGGTCTCAAAAGTTGAGCCATTCTTTTTCTCACCGGTGATCTGCTCGCCGTCGATCTCAACACTGGCTACTTGGTTCTCTGACACTGCGGTCACAAACTCAGAGTAATTGAGGTTGTCAGGCTCAGACGATTGGTCAAAGCCGCTAAACACCAGCACTAGAACGCCGATTACCACCAGCCACAATAAGGTATTTTTTACCATGTCGCTCACAAGCTTTCCATCCCTTACTTATTGGTGTGTCAAGGTGACACGTGACGCCATTAAAGCGTTATCTTATTGATTGTCTATATATCTTATGTGGTTGCGATTGACTGTTTTTGCAACCAACAATCTAGACTAAAACAACAATAAAGTAGGCTTCACTAGGCGACTTTGCTTAAATCTTAAATGAAAACAAAGCTAATATATCATGATATGTGGTTTTGAGAGTTACAATTCAAGCTTATATTGGGTTAACTAATGTAGCGGTTTGCTACTGATGTTCGCGTATTAGTGATATTTAATACCTTAGAATATAACGTCTATTAACTACTTGATTGCTATCCAAAACATCTCTTTTGAACGCGCTCTTGAAGCCGCAGGTTTAATACTGCGTACTTTGCTAAAGTCGCTTTGCATCTGTTGGCGCAATTCTTGAGTACCTGCGCCTTGAAATACTTTCATAATCAGTGCGCCGCCGACAGGAAGCGTCGATAAGGCAAAATCAACTGCCAACTCGCACAAGTACATCATTCGCGGCTGATCCACCGCGCTATTACCCGCTGTGTTAGGTGCCATATCAGAGAGCACTACATCGACTTGATGCTCTCCGATTTTTGCCATAATCTTGTCAAAGATCTCAGCTTCGCGAAAATCGCCTTGAATAAAGGTCACATCAGGTAGAGCATCCATGGCTAAAATGTCTGAGGCGATCAAGGTACCACTATCCCCGACCAACTGGCTTGCGATTTGTGACCAGCTACCAGGCGCACTTCCCAAATCGACAACGGTCATGCCCTTTTTGATAATATTGGTCTTGTCATTAATCTCAAGCAATTTATAAGCGGCGCGCGCACGGTAGCCCTCTTTTTGCGCTTTTTGCACATAGTGATCATCTAAGTGCTCTTTCATCCAAGCGCGGCTACTTTTTGATAATGTTTTATTTTCAATACGCGTGGCCAAATGATGCTCCTATCACTTTATATAGTCGATTTACTATAAAACAAATACAGTGCTACTAAGAGAGGTTTTGCGCAGCATCTAGCAATAAAGACGCAGCACGCTAAAAAACTGCTACCTATAGTACGCTACAGCCTAGTTGTGCTTTTTTATTTAAAAGTAACGCGCTAATATTCTTATGCTTTGCACAATCTCATGGTTTAAAACCTGCTTTATCATGCTATAGCGTTTATAATACCCTTATAGTCATAGTTTAGCATTTTCAGCAGCCAAAATCGTGCGATATAGACGATAATACTGATTAACTTTTTCAATCATATTCATACTTTTTAGATGAAATACAGGACAATTATGGAACTCGACAACGCAACAATCAAACGCCTAAAAGGCATTGGTCATGAGCTAAAACCTATCGTCATGATCGGCAACAATGGCGTGACCCCTGCTATCTCTGAGGAGATCGACCGCGCTTTGGATGATCATGAGCTGATTAAAATCAAACTACCAGCAGGGAGCAAGCACGACCGTGATGTGGTCAGTAGCGAGATTGCAAGAGCAGCTAAAGCGACGGTGATTCACACTATCGGTCGTATGGCCTTGCTGCTACGTCAAAACCCCAATGCTAACCCCAAACTCTCTAATCTAGCTCGTCACGCGCAGTAGTTGGGTTAGACTATGCTACAACGAAGCCGCAACACCTAAAGGGTTTGCGGCTTTTGTATATCATCTCTTTATATCTCTTGCGCCAAAATATATCTAGAAGCAAAATACATAGCACCGCAGCGACTTTATCCTTTATTAGTGTCTCTTTATTATGACTACGACCCAAAGTTTTACTCTTGGCCTAGCGATTAATACCTTAGATAGTGATGCCAGCGACATTGAAGTTAAAGCCCAATCGCTTAAGAAAATCCAGGTTGACGTCAATATTAGCGTTATTAAGCAGCCATTACCAAGCTTACAACTAGAGTATAGTATCAAGCTACCTAGTCAGGCTTTAGCAGCGCGGCTTGATTGGCCAGATTGGCAGCCGCAACATGTGCGTTTTCAAGATTATCTGTGGGAACACACTTGCCTTGAGTGCTTTATACAAGGCATAACCCACAATGATGATAGTCGCTATATTGAAATTAACGCTAGCCCAGATGGTCATTACGCATTCTATGAATTTCACGGTTATCGTCAGCCTGATAGTATGCCACCTGTCCCTTTAATCAAAAGAGACGATAAAGGCTATGCTAACATCGTTTGGACTGACAGTGTTTGGACTGATACAGACGATACTCACCCTCATCTGTATCAGCGCAGCTTTACTATTGCTCTATCTCAGCTACCTAAATCTATATTTGATAAGCAAACGCTAACTATTAAACGTATCAATCCTTGCGTCATACTTTACTTTGACGACACCCCGTTATACTTTGCCTGCCAACATGCTACGGCGCCTGATTTTCACGATCAGCGCTACTGGCTTGACTTTAACCCTGCTAGCTAACCTTTAATTCCTTAAAAAACAAAACCCCAGTAATGTCGTAATTACCGGGGTTTAATATCTAAGTGCGCATAACTAAAAGACGCTTAGTCAGCCATAGCAAGGTAGATACCACGATCTGAGGCATCATCAACATATTGTGAATCGCGCCATGTAGTATAAGTGTGGTTGCCACTATAAGGGCTGATACTCTTTTGACGGAAATCTGATACCCAGTCATTACCATCAAATATCTGGATATGACCGTGTGGGCGTCTTGAGGTGCGGTTAAAAACGACGACGTCGCCAACTTGCGGTGCCATGTCATTGCTGATTTTGGTAAAGCCTGCTTGAGTTAGAGTGCCACGAGAGGCGTACTGATAAGCTGATGGGTTCGGTGTGAACTCATAACCTGCAGCTTGTAGCGCTTTACGCACATAACGTGCGCAATAACCTGTACTTCTAGATAGTGCCGCTCTTGAGGCACGAGCCGCAGCGATAGCTGGCGCTGAATTGCTGTCAATAACTTTTTTCATTTGCTGCTTTTCATAAGATAAGCGGCTAGTTAGTGAAGCGAGTTGATATTCTTTTTGTTTTGCATGAGCACTTAGGTTGTCGATAGCTTGACTGATTTCGTCGTTGCTGTAGACATGGGCATTGCTATTGGTGCTATAAATGTTTCTGTTGGAACCATAGTTCGATGAAGCAGAAATATTGGTTATTGTTTGACTAAGTGTATTGTTGGTCTGAAAGGTCGTTTCAGCAGCACCACTAGTTTGTGCTATACCCATACCTAGTACTGACAAAATCAATAAAGCTTTTTTCATAAAATTTACTACCTATGTTAATGCAAGATTACTCGTCATCCGTAACGAAGTATCAATTAATTTATAGGATATTATTATCAAATAAACATGATAAAATCCTGAGTAAAGCGGCGTCCTATTTAGTCTACAGTCTACGACCTTGGCATCATTACCTTAATAGTCGCTGACCTCGTAAATCGGTTGCTATATGGTTTGTATATCGCCAATTAGAACATCGCTTTGATCCGATAAAGGGGAATCAAGTTAATGTCAAAAAAACAGCCTAATCGGCTTGCTACACTGATTGATCATCAAGCTTTTGCCGGTAGCGCACTACCTTCAACCTTAGCTGACAACATGCAGCTCTATACTAAAGCTACTAAAGAGATAAAGATGCTTTTGGTAGATTGTCTACCTCAAGAGATTCTCGATACCTGCTTAGTCGTTGGTTTAACATCTGAGCAAGTGACGCTCAGTGTTGGCTCAGTGACTGCAGCCAACCATATTCGCTATTTACAGAACGCTTATCTAAAAGTGTTAAAAGATCAATCGATTACATTTAAACAACTCAAGCATATACGTATTGTAGTCACGAGCTATGATGCTAAAAATACTGGGTTTAACACTCAATCTAGCCTGCAAAAAACAGTATTAAAACCTGTTCAAGCCATTAACAATCAAGTGCTTAGCCAAAACACAAAGCGGACTATATCACAGGCCGCTAGTCATGTCACGGCGGACAAAAACCTCAAACTAGCGCTTTTACGGTTACTAAATGACTAAAAACTAGGTGATTACAATGTAATCTTATGTAAATAAAATTATAATTTTTCCATAATAAGGTCTTAATAATCTTGTTAACAAAAACAAAAAAGCTGTCTTGTTAAAAAATTCATAATTTGAATTCATTAACAAGACAGCTTTTGAAGTTCTGGAGCCTAGGTACTACTTAGCATGAAATATATTCATATATTATAATATAAAGAGCCAAATAAATTTTTGGCTTTGAAACCTAGCGATTTATGTAATATTGCGTAATTGTTTCGATACATCATGTATATCCGTGTACTTAACCTTCGACGGTATAGTCATTTATGGCTAGATAATCGATTGGACAAGTTACATTGTCATCAAATGTTACAATTTCAAAGTTATCTGAATCGGATAGTATTTCACGAACAAGTAGATTATTAAGTGCATGACCTGACTTGTAAGCGTTGAAACGACCCAAAATAGGATAGCCAATCAAATATAAATCCCCTAACGCATCTAAAATCTTGTGACGAACAAACTCATCGCTAAAACGTAGGCCCTCAGCGTTGAGTACACGCGCGTCATCGATAACGATAGCGTTGTCCATACTACCCCCTAAAGCGAGGTTGTTATTGCGTAGCGTCTCTATATCACGTAAAAACCCAAAGGTACGTGCTGAGCTTAATTCTTCAATAAAGTTCTGGGTTGAAAAATCAAGCTGTGCATACTGATGATCTTTATCAAAAGCAGGATGATCAAAATCAATCTCAAAATTTAGCTCAAAACCATCATAAGGATTCAGCTCTGCCCACTTATCATCAACCTCGACTCGAACGGGTCGCACAATCTTTAAGAATTTTTTGGGCTCATCTTGCTCGCGAAAACCTGCTTGCAAGAGCAATCCGATAAATGGTGCTGCACTACCATCCATAATAGGAATCTCTGAGGCAGAGACACGTATTAGCATGTTATCAATACCAAGGCCTGCTACGGCGCTTAGTAAATGCTCTACTGTACCTACGCGAGTACCACCAAATACTAGGTTTGATGACATCATAGTATCTTGTACTAAAAACGCGCTGGCTGGAATCGGTGCTGAACCTGTAATATCTGAGCGCTCAAAAACAATACCAGTGTCACAAGGCTGAGGATGAAACTCTAGGTCAACAGGCTTACCGCTATGTAGACCGGTACCTGTTACCGCTATAACGGTTCTTATAGTTCTTTGATTCATGGCAGTTTCCTCACATATTTTGTTACAATTGCCCTAGTGTATCATTAGTTGTCCTAAGTTCGCTATAGTAGGGATAGGATAAATTATCAATAACATTGATAAGCTGGCCTTATCATCATTGATGGCTTTGTTTATTTTAGTTAATAAAATTTAAATAATGGTATTAAAAACATAGGGTTAAAGACGTGATTTATACTGCTGTCGATGAGTCATTATTATTATGACTTAGTAGTGCATCAAACAAACTGCCACAAAAAAGCCAGCATCTTAGTGCTGGCTTTAAATAGTTCTGATTTATATTAGACTAATGACACTATCAGTAGACTACTTATTTTGTTGGCGCTTGAGGTAGTCTTGAATGCTATTGGTTTTGGTCTTTTGCTCTTCTTGCGGTACTGCACTGCGCACTGTATTGTCTTGATACGTTTTAGTCTGTGCTTGTTTTTGGCTATTTAGAGCGCTGGTATGCACGCTTGGATCAACGGACTGCGTACTATTAACAGAAGGTACAGGTGCCTCAGCGGCTTGCTCTTTACCTGCGTTTTCATCTAGTGTTAGACCTGTTGCGATAACCGTGACATGCAGATCATCACCCATTTTTTCGTCTATGACTGAGCCATAGAAAATATGAGCATCATCGATGTCGGTGATCTCATCAACGATAGCACTGATCTTGCTCATCTCATCTAAAGATAACGACTCAGAGGATATAACGTTAACGAGTAGACCTTTGGCGTTTTCTAATAACAAGTCGTCAAGGAGTGGCGATCTAATTGCTTTTTCAGTGGCTTGGCGAGCACGGTCGTCACCGCTAGCACGGCCAATACCCATCATTGCATGACCTTTGGCCGTCATAGCCGTACGGATATCGTTAAAATCGATATTGATAACCCCTTCGCTAGCAATGGTCTCAGCAATACCTTGTACCGCATGAAGTAGAACATCATCTGCCTTTTTAAAGGCGTCTTGCATAGAGATATTGCCGTACACGCTCATCAGCTTATCATTAGGAATAGTAATAATAGAGTCAACGAAGTTGGTTAATTGCTCAATACCCGCTTTAGCTGCCTTGATGCGCTTACCGCCTTCAAATTTAAACGGCGTGGTAACAACGGCGACTGTGAGCACTTCAAGCTCTTTTGCAATACGAGCGACGACAGGCGCGGCTCCCGTACCTGTACCGCCGCCCATACCAGCGGTGATAAACACCATATCAGAGTTTTCAAGCAATTCACGAATTGCATCTTCTTCACTCTCAGCCGCTTCGCGTCCCACTTCAGGATTAGCGCCAGCACCTAGGCCGCGATTGGTTTTGGCACCTAGCTGCAATTTATTAGGCGTCGTTAGGCGATCAAGTGCTTGTCTATCGGTGTTGGCACAAACAAAAGTAACCCCTCTAATGCCTTGTTGCACCATATGTTCAACCGCATTACCACCGCCGCCGCCAACGCCGAATACAGTAAAGCGTGCTTGGCCATTGTCATGAACTTGGCTATCATCTGGCATGGTATATTTTGACATAATAAAGGGTTCTCCAGTTGCATATAGTCTAAATATCATATAACAACGCACTTACATAGCGTGCTATCGACTTACTATTTATGAATGTGTTTAAATAAAATAAAGGGTGAATCATTATCTATCTTTAACAGTATTTTTAGGCTTAAAAAAGTCCTATAGAATCTTTTTGAGCACTTTAGATAAGCGCTGTCCTGCGCTTTGAAATACGCCTTTTACCCGAGCTTGCTGAATGGCTTCAGGTTCGCTTTGTTCACTATGACGAAACTGCTCGCTTTGACTATATAATAAGGTACCAAAAGCGGTATGAAAAGCGCGATCATTAATTTGTGAATTAATATGTTTAAAGACTTCATCATTGTCAAAATGATTGTATGCACTAATAGCGGGATGCATGTTAGTCATCACTACACGCATTTTTAACAGCTTTTTCGCAAACGGTATCATGCCTTTTATTGCACTACCGCCGCCTGTCAGTACAATGCCGCGATCGATATAACCTATCAGATCTGCTTCGTGTAATTGACGCGCCACTTCAGTAAAAATACGCACATAGCGCGCTTCAATAATGCGCGCTAAATTGTATATATTGACGTTAATGTCGTCATTTGGTCCTTGCGGTTTAAAGGTAAAAAACGAGCTTGGGTCTATACTATGAATATCGGCGGTACCGTGAGATTTCTTGAGCCTTTCAGCATCTATCATAGAGATACCAAAATCTGCTGAGATGTCCATAGTCACCTCATGACTACCTGTCGCTAAGCAGTGGGTAAAAATCAATTTGTTTTCTTTATAGACGCAAATACTCGTCGTACTAGCGCCAATGTCTACCAGACAAACCCCTTGCTGGCGCTCCTCTTTAATCAAGCTGTATTCAGCGCTGGTCACTGCATCAAAGACGATATGATCGATGCCAACGTCGCAGCTTTGCAGTAGTTTTTGGATGTTTTGGCGGCTGGCGACTGGCATCATCATCATGTGGTACATGACATTGATTTTGTCAGCGACCATCTCGATAGCATCATCGACCATAAACTCTTGATCATCGATATAGATACCTTGCTGGCAGCAGTGCATCAAGTAGTAATCAGAAGAGAGATCTTGCGATTTGGCATTAGACAAGGCTTGTACCATGTCTTTGGCACTGACGACGTCGTCCTCCACGCTCACACTGCCTGCGCTGTTCTTGCTGGCAAGCTCTGGCGTTGCAAGTGTTAACCAAACACTATGCACGCGGCAGTTTGCCGTATCTTCTGCTTCTTGGATGGCTTGTTTAATCGCTCCTTGCAAGCGTTCACGGTGCTTGATTTTGCCTTGATAAAAGTCGCTATTTTTGACTTGTCCAACACCCATAATACGGATGTCTGTTGCAGAGTATACACTGCCAATAACGACATACACTGCCGTGGCGCTTAGATGAACAACAACCAGATTTTCTGTATTTTTCATGGTACCAAACAAATTATCGCAAGACAGGAAACTAAATGATGCTTCCATTAAATCATTAAAATAGACACTACAATCCTTGCAGCGCTATAGAATAAACAGGTACTACATCAAGGTGCTAGAGGCTCAGGTGCTGACTGATTATCTAAAGGGTCAACAGGCATCTTATCCATATTCCATGCTAGGGTAAAACCGTTTTTATAACGTAAGTCTATAGCCTGAATATCATCACGCTGCGCGCTTAACTGGTTACCTAGCGATTGGCTTAAACTTAGCAATTTTTGCGCGGTGTTTTCATTATCCACGATGACTCGAAGACCATTATCAAAGCGGATAAGCCAAGTCATACGTGGCGATAATATAATGTCCTCAACATAAATATCAAGCGGCGCGTACCAGTCATTAATCTGTTGCATTTGCTGCATAATAACTGGTGCTTGTGCTATCTCTCCTTGCAAAGTTGCAAACTGCGTCTGGTTTAAATCTTTGCTATCTACAGGAACGAATACCACGCCTTTGGCATCGACTAAACGCTCGGTACCAAATTTGGCAACCGCTTGCCTTGGTAGAGCCTTTATGACAATGCCGCGTTGCCAATCACGAGTCACACTGACTTGATCGACCCACGGCATACTCATAGTGATATCTCTCAATGCTTGTAGGTCAGAAGTAAAGAAACTACTGACAGCCTGCTGACTCATCACTTGTCTTAGCGCTTGATGCTGCATAGTACTTAAATCTTTGCTACTCACATATATAGTAGCGGGAGGCGCCGCTCGAAGTGCTTTACCACCCATAATCAAGATCAGTAACAGTAATCCTAAAACGACAATTATAAAAAAGTATCTGACAACAACAGGCAGCTCAAACTTAGACTTTGCATGGCGGGTCTTATCACTCATCAAGCCAGTTGTATCATTAATAGCCTGAGCCATAGTAACCTTCGTCCTCAACTATCTTAGTTAGTCCATAATAAGTATATAGATCGCCATCACGATTAGCATATTGATAAACGATATAAAATAAATATCTCTTATATCAGTTATAACTCTAGCTTATCAGTAAACAAATCGTCCATATTTTTTACGATATTAACGTATTTTACTAATAAACAATAGCCTAACCTATATTACTAACATCGAATTTACACAAGTTTACATGATGTTGTGCTATAGCAGGTATATAGATACATTATATCTCTGGTGATTTTGTATCAAAATAATATCTAAAGCGTTTGCGCTAATATGTGCCAGCATAGACTCTCAAAGTCCATACCCTTAGCTTTGGCTGCCATAGGCACCAAACTATGGCTAGTCATACCAGGTACAGTATTAATCTCAAGCAGCCAAAAGTTACCAGCCTCATCTTGCATGGCATCAACGCGCCCCCAGCCTTTAGCATCTACAGCACGAAAAGCAGCTAAACTTAAAGCTTGTAAGTGCTCTTCGTCTTTGACGCTTAGACCACAGGGTATATAGTATCCAGTATCATTGCGGTTGTATTTGGCCTCAAAGTCATAGAAATTTGAGATGTCAGCAGGCTCTAGGCGAATAATAGGATAAGCTTCGTCATCGATAATGACGATAGTAAATTCGCGCCCTGTAATCCAGCGTTCAGCCATTACTGCATCGCCGCACTGCACAGCAGTAGTATAAGCACCAGGCAGCTCATCAAGATTGTTGACCTTGGTCATACCTATGCTCGAGCCTTCATGAACTGGCTTGATAATTAGTGGTAGACCGAGTGTATTGACCACTTGCTGCCAATCAGTATTTGCCGTTAACAGTGAAAATGGTGCGGTTGCAAGACCACATCCTTGCCATAGTTGTTTAGTGCGTACTTTGTCCATACCCAGTGCTGAGGCTAATACGCCAGAACCGGTTTGCGGAATACCCAGCCATTGCAAGACGCCTTGCAAAATACCATCTTCACCGCCGCGACCATGCAAAACATTAAAAACACGGTCGTAATCGCGCAGTTCAGTGATATCTTGATCTTTGGGATCAAAATGAGTGGCATCAACGCCTTTATTTTTTAGGGCTGATAATACTGCCGCGCCGCTATCTAGAGACACGCTACGCTCATTGCTACTGCCGCCATAAACGACAGCTACTTTGCCAAAAACAGCAGGGTCTTGTACTTGGTTTATATCCTTACTCTTAGTCTTTTTTGAGGTTGTAGACTCATCGTCCTGCTCGACGTACGCAGCAGCTAACGCAGGCTCTGGGTTATCAATAGTCTTTTGCTCATTGTCTTTTTGTATGCTGTCTTGTTGATTATGAGTAGTCATATATCACTCCAAAAATACTTACTTAAGATACAAATCATTCGCTGCCAAATCTAGAGCTATCTGACCGACATTCCCTGCGCCTTGAGTGATAAGCATATCGCCCGCCTTTAATAGCCGTTGCATGACAGGCGCTAAATTATCCTTGTCTACAACCGTCGGCTCAATCTCTCCGCGCAAGCGAATGCTGCGAGCAAGTGATTTGGTATCAGCGCCTGCAATCGGACTCTCTCCTGCTGAATAAACTTCTAATAATAATAACTCATCAACCGATGACAACACATCGACAAAATCATCGTAGCAGTCACGCGTACGACTATAGCGGTGCGGCTGGAATAGCATAACTAAACGGCGCTCAGGGAAGCTTTGGCGAGCGGCTTTTATGGTCGCATCAACCTCTTTTGGATGATGACCATAATCGTCTATCAAGATAACATCACCGCCCTCAACGCTGACTGAAGCATGCTGCTCAAAACGGCGACCGACTCCTGCAAATTTTTGTAATGCACGTTTAATTGCCTCATCATCCACGCCTTCATCGGTCGCCATGGTAATCGCAGCGAGCGCATTATAAACATTGTGCGTACCCGGGATATTGAGCGTTAAACGCAAAGGTTCGTTATCACGGCGCAAAACCGTAAAGTGGGTTTTAGTACCTTCAACGACCAAATCGACAGCTTGCACATCGTTAAATGGCTCCAGACCAAAGGTCAGAACAGGACGTCCGATGTCATCAATCATCGCGTACAGCTCAGGGTCGTCACCGCAAACAACTGCCAAGCCATAAAACGGCATGTTTTGTAAGAACTGAATGTAGGCAGCTTTTAATTTATCAAAGCTGTTTTCATACGTTTCCATATGATCTTGGTCGATGTTGGTAACGATAGCCGCCATCGGATGCAAAGATAAAAAGGAGGCATCAGATTCATCCGCTTCAGCGACCAAATAGCGACTACTACCGAGCGCTGCATTCTTGCCTGAGGCATTAAGCTTACCACCGATAACGTAGGTTGGATCAAGCTTACTTTCTGCTAGCATCATAGTAAGCAAGCTAGTCGTCGTAGTTTTGCCATGAGCGCCTGCTACCGCAATGCCGTGACGATAACGCATCAGCTCGCCTAACATATCGGCGCGGCGTACGACAGGCAGGCGTGCTTTAAGCGCCGCTTTGATCTCAGGATTGCTACGATCTATCGCGGAGGACACCACGATAACATCGGCATTAGCGATGTTTTTGGAGTCATGACCGATAAATAGCTCTATACCGATGTCTTGTAAACGCTGAGTTACAGGGCTTTGAGCAATATCAGAGCCACTGACTTGATAGCCTTGATTGCTCATGACTTCAGCGATACCGCACATGCCTGAACCGCCAATACCCACAAAATGCAAATGCTGAATACGGCGCATCTCTGGAATTTCAATCAAGCGTTTGGGTAGTACTTTGGTCGATGTCGGCATAGATCCCTCTTATAATGCGCTCGTGAATAAAAATAAAAGTAGTCCGTAGAATGATAACTACAACGTCTTAAAGTGCTTGCCAAATGATATCGGTCACGTGCGCGCTGGCACTACGATTAGCTAGCGCATGACCTTTTTGCGCCATGTTTAAGCAAGCTTGCCTATCAAGTACCGCAAGCTCATCGCTCAAGCGCTGCGCAGTGAGCTCGCTTTGCGGTAATAAAATTGCTGCGCCCTGTGAAGTCAAGGTTTTGGCATTGGCTGTCTGATGATCATCAACCGCATGCGGTAGCGGCACAAATATAGCGGCGATACCGACATTTTGAATCTCAGTGACTGTCAGCGCGCCCGCTCGGCAAACGACCACATCGGCCCAATCATAAGCCGCTGCCATATCGTCGATAAATGGCTGCACGGTATACTGATGGACACTTAGATCTTCACGCTTATAGGCTGCAACAGTCGCAGATTCGTTATTGCGCCCGCATTGATGACGCACCTCAAATGGACTCTCTAGCAGCGCGAGTGCTTTTGGTACGTTTTCATTGAGCACTTGTGCGCCTAGTGAGCCGCCAACGATAAGCAAGCGTAGCGCTGATTTATCGCTAATGTCATAACGAGCCGACGGCGCTGCAACCCCTGTGATAGTCTGACGTACTGGATTGCCCACAGTGACAATCTTGCTATCGCTTTGACTACCAGCAAACGTATTATCAAACGCTTGGAGTACTTTAATAGCGATTTTGGATAAGTAGCGATTACTCATGCCCGCTATCGCATTTTGCTCATGAATAATCAGCGGCGTGCCTGTCATGCGCGCGGCAATGCCGCCAGGCGCACTGACATAACCGCCAAACCCAACTACGATATCGATCTGATTGCTTTTGATAATTTTGATCGTCGCCATCGTCGCTGATAGTAGTGTTACTGGCAGCTTTAATAGTCGACCAACCCCTTTACCGCGCAGTCCTTGCATATCAATGGCATGGAAGGTATAACCTGTAGGCTTAACCAACCCATTTTCCATACCACTTGGCGTACCAAGCCAATGAATTACCGCGCCGCGCTGAGTCAACTCTTCAGCGACCGCAAGTGCTGGAAATACATGCCCGCCAGTACCAGCAGCCATCATCAGTATATGCGGTGTTTTCATGAGACGACCTATGTAATTCTATGAATGGATAAAATTTTTAAAACAGTCTAACCTAAAGCGCAAAGTAACTACACCTTAGGTCATAAAGCTCGCTAGTATAAAACAAATCATTCTCTAACCGATACTGTTTTTAATAGCGTTTTTAATAGCTTGATCGCCCTATTTAGGCACCTAATTTATAATACTAGTATTTTTCTTATTTTAAACCAGAGTGTGTTATAAAAGCGGTCAAAGAATGATAAAACTCCTAAATGAGAAGTCACAAACGTTTTAAAACGTGAGTTTTGCCCAAAAATGACACGCCTTTGTAGCCACGCAGTTTAAGAGTGTCGCCCTCAAGCTTGGCTTTGCCAGAAAAAGTGATTCCTGTCTTTGGGTCGATACCTGTGCCGTTATCGTAGACATTAGGATTACTCGCATCTGGCTCCAGATCCCAAATAAGAGTAGCGCCAACCAAAGGTTTGTTGTGGTACTTACCTTTGCATTCGTCGCACTTGGTCTTGTTTTCAGGATTGATCAGCACCTTTTCGACCTTGGCTGAGAGCTTGCCGCCGCGCTCTACAAAACGCAGCACTGCGTTGGGTTTACCGTCTTTATTGAAGTTGACCCATTTGGTGTTGTTCAGCTGGTCTGTTGCATTAGCACTAAAGGCTACTAGCATGCTAGCGCTCAGTAAAAATGACTTTATAAATTTAGCCATGGGCAATTCCTATTCTCTATAGTGTCATGACAGCATCGACTGGTATCGTATAACCGACTTATTTGCTATCGAGCTTGTGCTCAATTGCTATGATAAAGTCAGTTGCGATGTCAGTACCGCACTGATCGTCAATCTCGCGTACGCACGTTGGACTGGTGACGTTAATCTCAGTAATGCGTCCGCCAATTAAGTCGAGTCCAACGAACATCAGCCCCTTTTCTTTGACAATGGGTGCGACCACTTCTGCCACCTGACGCTCGATATCGGTGAGTGCCATAGCCACACCGCTACCGCCTGCGGCTAGATTGCCACGGGTCTCGCCTTTGGTTGGAATGCGCGCCAAGCTAAAATCAACAACAACGCCATCGACGATCAACACGCGCTTATCACCCTCAACAATCTCTGGTAAATAACGCTGCGCCATAATAGGCAAAGTCTCAAGCTCGGTTAAAATCTCTAAGGTCACGCCGATGTTAGGGCTGTCAGCGGTCAAACGAAAAATACCCGTACCGCCCATACCATCTAGCGGCTTGACGATAACATCTTGTTGCTCGCTAATAAACTCACGGATGTGCGCCTGTTTGCTCGTGACTATCGTTGGGCTCATATAATCGCTAAACCAAGTGGCAAATAGTTTCTCATTACAGTCGCGAATCGCTTGTGGGTCATTGACGACCAATACGCCAGCCGCTTTGGCGTGATCGAGCATGTAGGTGGCATAAATAAAGCGCATATCAAACGGCGGATCTTTACGCATTAATATCACATCATAAGCGCTGACAGGTGCTGTCGATTTGTCGCCTAGAGTATAAAAATTCTCAGGGTCGCGGTGGACACTGACTGGCTGCGAATCTATCATCAGTGCGCCGCGATCAAGCCATAAATCATGAATCTGACAATAGCCCAGGGTGTGACCACGGTCTTGCGCCGACCACATCATGGCTAAGGTGGTGTCCTTTTTATAATTAACCCGCTCAATGGGATCCATAATAACTAGTATGTGTAATGATTTTTTGTCGCTCATGATAGGGCTCACTTTTGTATTATTATTGATATAACGAGACAGTCGCTCATAACAGAAGCACTAAACGCCATATTGCTCACGGTATTGCTGCATTTTTGCCAGTTGAGTTGCGTCTTTGTTTTGACTATTATCATCGGCTAGGTATTCGATTAAATTATCGATATCGACAAGCGCAAGTACGGGCACTTGCAGGTTAGCCGCCAGCTCCTGAATCGCTGAGCGCTCGCTCTGACCTTTCTCTTTTCGATCTAAGGCGACGATGATGCCCGCCACACTTGCCCCTGCTTGCTCTAATATCTCAACGACTTCGCGCATTGCTGTGCCTGCGGTAATTACATCATCGAGCACCCACACCGCCTTGCCATTGACATCAGCGCCAACTAGATTGCCGCCCTCACCGTGAGTTTTGGTCTCTTTGCGGTTATAACCCCATTTGGCATTGATACCATGATGCTGCCATAGAGCTTGTGCGGTGGCAGCTACAAAAGGTATGCCCTTGTAAGCGGCACCAAAGATAACCAGCTCTTGCTCCTTGTTGCCATTATCTCCAGCAGTGGCTAGGGCATCCGCGTAACCACGCGCCAATAACGACAACATCTCTCCTGTCGCCAGCAAACCTGCATTAAAAAAGTAAGGACTAACCCGTCCAGACTTTAAGACAAACTCACCAAACTTAAGGACTTGATTGTCCAAAGCCAGTTGAATAAAAGCTTGTGATGAGAAAGAAGCAGGTTGTGCGTTTGACATGAAGCATTCCTATAAACGATGTAGTTGAAAAGATGAATCGGTAA
>NZ_JBQQFC010000026.1:0-19665 GCF_052258445.1 Psychrobacter sp. T6-1 | reverse complement strand
TATTCACTTAAAATCTAAATTTCCACATTAGCGCGCAAATTTGCTAGGCTTATAACCATGAATAAAAGTTACGATAATATTAAGTCCGATCTTACAGCTGCCGATAGGGAGGTTTATAAGCCAAGCACGCCTGCGCCTTCACATCTGCCTGATAGTATGATGTCCTCGGTCAGCCTATTACCCAAAGATAAGCGTTTGATACTGTTTACTCGTCACTCATTGCGTGCGCGCTCTGATGGTAATGGATTTGCTAGTGATCAGTTGCCCTTGACGCCCAAAGGCCGCGTGCTTGCAAAGTCATGGGGTCGCTGGCTTGATAGTCATCTCCCTTACTCACTTGATGTTGATAGTATCTCAAGTCCTATCGGGCGCTGCATTGATACCGCGCAGTTAATGCAAGAGGGTGCAGGGCTGCAGCGTAGTATTATCCATCAATCCTTGCTCGTTGAGCCAGGCAGCCTAGTGACCCAGCCTGAGATCGCAAGTAAAGTGTTCAAAGAAGTGGGCGTTTTAAACTTTATCAATCGATTTTTGCAAGGCAGTCTACAAGGCACCAAAAACGCTTATCAAGGCGGGCTGGATATCTTGTCGCTGTTTTATCAGCATCAGCCGAAAGAAGGTCATCTGATGCTAGCTGTGAGTCATGACACACTACTATCAGCATTTTTAGCAGTCATGCTAGATATGAATGAGATTGACTGGAATGATTGGCCCAAGATGATGGAAGGGGTGTTTTTGTGGTTCGATGATGCGCCCTTTGACAAGGCTCATGCGCATTTTGTTTGGCGCGGGGAGATTTATAGTCGCTCTATTATTAGTTTACTGGAGAGTTATTCAACCTCAGGATTCTCTCAAGATAAGCTACTGCTACCGCCAGATGTCACCTGGCGCTAAAGAAAGCCGCTACTGACCATAAACGATCAACTAAGAGCCACAAAAAAACCTTGTCGCAAAGACAAGGTTTTTTATTGAGCATTTTATTTTACATGAGTCGTAATAAAATGCTCTAAACAGAGCTATTCTTAAGCTTGCAGGCCTTTGATAGTCTTGTTCAAACGACTCTTACGACGAGCCGCTTTGTTCTTATGAATGATACCTTTGTCAGCCATACGATCAAGAACAGGTACCGCTTGCTTGTAAGCTTCGGTAGCAGCATCATAATCTTTAGCTTCGATAGCAGCATCAATGCGTTTTAGATAAGTACGAACCATTGAGCGCTGTGATGCTGAATGTTGGCGACGTTTGGTGTTTTGACGAGCGCGTTTACGAGCTTGTGCAGTATTAGCCACGCGTATCTCCTTGGTAAAAGACAGATAAAAAATGAATGTCGATTGCGATTATGGATTTGGTTGTCATCATTGACGAGCAGCCGTCTCATCAAACATGATGTCGATGCCAAATAAATAGGTCATCTAAAACGTCAAAGACATCTGGAATAATTAGACAGCCTTGACGTGTAAAGCCGGTTATCTTAACAAATTATTGCGCTTAGAACAATATATTTGCACGCTATTGGGTAAAGATGACTTGCGAGTAGTACCTTACATACATTTGCAGCAATCATTCAGCAAGTATTAGGGCGTTATAGACAAAATCTCTTACAATATAATGAATATAACGGCATCAGTTATCCGCTAACTTAGGTATTATTACTTTATTAGGTATTATTGCCTTAGTAGGTATTGTTACATTAGAAGCTATTTTGTATTTACTGCAGGTCAAAGAACCTAGTTTTAATTTGTAGAACATACAAAGTTTGGTTTTTTATATGAGATCGATTTAGTAGTAGCGGCTACTTTAGTAAGAATTAAGTTTTAATCATACAAATACAATAAAGTTGGATAAAGTATGCAGCGAAAAGCCATTATAATAGGGGCAACTGGGCTGGTTGGACAGCATCTAGTTAAGCAGCTTAGTGAGTTGTACGACAAGCTCATCGTCATTGCACGGCGTCCGCCGCGTTACATCAATGCCAGTATGCATTTTTATCAGGTCAATGATTTTGATAATTTAAGTGAGGTTTTTGCCAGTGTTGGCGTTGACAAAACGACGGATGCTTTTAGCTGCCTTGGCACTACCAAAAAACAGGCGGGCAGTGATGAAGCTTTTCATAAGGTCGATCATGATTACAACGTCTGTTTTGCGCAGCTTTGCTTGGATAAAGGCGTCGAGAACTTCTTTTTACTATCATCAATGAATGCTGATGTCGACAGCCGATTTTTATATAATCGAGTCAAGGGTGAGACTGAGCATTCCATCAGTGCTCTTGGCTTTACAGAGCTGGTTATTTTTCGCCCCTCATTGCTGCTTGGCAAGCACAAAGGTCGTCCTTTAGAAAGTATTAGCCAAACAGTATTTGGTCTGATATCGCCTTTGGTATCTGAGTCTCTGCCTCTGCATCCTATATCAGCCAAGCGGGTGGCCAACGCGATGACGATGAGCGCGCAAGAGATATATGAGCGGCGCAAATTTAGCGATTATCATACTAAAGACGCTCCTAAGACGACGATTATTGAAAACAAAGCCATGCTCTCAATGACACGAGTTAAATCTTAAATGAGTATCAATAAATAGCCTAAGCACTATAATTAAATTAACATAAAAGGAGTTTTATCATGTCAGAGTCTCAAGCTATGACCAAAGAGGATTTTGTCACCTGTGATCTATTAGATGCCAATCCTGAGTCGCAAGTTTGTCTGCCTAATATCGAAGGCAAATCTTTTTATAGTTTTGGCGGCAAAGACAAGTTTTGCGGTGAAATAGTGACCGTTAAGTGCTTTGAGGATAATAGCCGCGTTAAGGCGCTCCTTAATAGTGATGGCAAGGATAAAAACGGCGAAGGTAAAGTACTTGTCGTTGATGGTGGCGGGTCTATGCGCTGCGCTCTGCTAGGAGACATGATTGCACAATCTGCTATTGATAATGGCTGGGCTGGGGTTGTGGTCTACGGCTGCGTCCGTGATGTCGATGATATGGCGCAGATGGAGATAGGGGTGATGGCACTAGGCTGCATACCACGCAAATCCACACGCCGTGATGAAGGTCAAACCGATATAGAGATTCGCTTTGGTGATTTGACCCTTAACTCTGGTATGTATGTCTACGCTGACAACAATGGCATTATCGCTAGTGACAAGCCGCTCATTTGATACGTCTAAAATACTAGTTTTTACATTTTGTCAGTCTCTGTTTTTAGCCCCAGCTTATTCGCTGGGGTTTTTGCTTGTATTAAGACAGCATTTAGAGTCGTATTATAAGATCTAATGCGTAACAAGCACTGACTAACTGTCTGAGTGATAAACTTAGTGACAAACCGTTACGGCATACATTTTGGTCAATGAGCAAAATATTCGTATAATGGTATTCTGACTCCTAACCTTGATCTCATCTGCTATGCCTATCACTGCTTTGACTGACGCGTTTGCTCCTATTAATCAACACCTATTTCCTATCGATAATGCTCAAAAGCGTTGGCTTGCGCCAACTTATGGTGCTGTCGGTAGCTTGTGGCTGGCAAGTCTTGTAACATCAGAGCTATGGGAGCTGACAGATCGATTAAAGGTCGTGGTGACGCGCGACCAAAACCAGCTCAATCAGATAGAAACTGAGCTGGCATTTTGCGGCGTTGATGCTTACGTATTTCCTGACTGGGAGACGCTAACCTATGATGAGCTATCGCCGCATCAAGATATCGTCAGTGAGCGCATCAATTTATTAACAGATATGCCGACATCAGGTGTGCTGCTAATATCCGTACAGGCGTTGATGCACCGAGTAGCGCCGCCAAGCTGGCTTATCGGTCAGCATTTTGATCTTAGCGTTGGCGATCAATTTGATATCAACACTCAGCGTGAACTATTAGCTAAGGCCGGCTACCGCGCGGTCGATAATGTCTTTGAGCCAGGTGAGTTTGCGGTACGCGGCAGCATCATAGATATCTTTGCTATGGGGCAGCCATTCCCACTACGCCTTGATCTGTTCGATGATGAGATTGAGACCATTCGCTTTTTCCATCCACAAACCCAGCGTACGCTGACGCCTGATGATCTCAAAGCTATGATTAGCGGCAACGATACTAGTATGGCTCAAGAGTCGTTATCGCTGCTGCACAAGTTGCCAGATATCTCAAAACCTATTACCCAGTTTCAAATACTCCCTGCAAAAGAGTTTCCGCTCGATGAAGGTCGCGAGACTTTTCGTACTAATTTTGCCGCAATGTTCCCAAACACTAGCAGCCGTAAGTTTGAGCTACACAAAGACGTAATGGCAGGTATTGCTAGTAGTGGACTAGAATATTATCAGCCGCTATTTTTTGATATAAAAGACTGGCAAGAGCAAAGTAGTTTATTTTCTTACTTTCCAAAAGACGCTCTGTTTATTACTGATGAGTTCATTAACGAGAAGCAAGCAGATTACTGGTCACAGATTCAGCGTCGTTATGAGGAGCGTCGTCATGATATCGACAAGCCAATCGTAGCGCCTGAGCTGCTATATTTGTTATCTAATGCATTAAACGAGCATCTCAATCACTACCCTAGAGTGATTATGAGCGCTCGGGATGAGCTGGCAACATCGAGTAATAGCGCGATAAATAATACTAATGGTAGCGATACTCGATCAGATCAATTACCTAGCAAACAAAAAGGCGTTACTACCTTGAGCGCCCAAGTACCGCCGCAATTACCTGTTAATCATCAAAAGGCTGAGCCTTTAGCGGAGCTATTAGCGTTCTTAGACTTGCAAATACAAACCAATACGCCAGTGCTTATTGTCGCTGAGACCGCAGGTCGTCGTGAAATTTTAATCGAGCTGTTTAAAGGCAAGATCGATATCAAAGCCTATGACAGCTTTGCAGATTTTTTGGCAGCAGATACGCTGAGCGATACCTCAAACAAGGGCATACGCCCGCAAGTTGGGCTGACGGTTGCGCCTATTGAGCGCGGCGTTTATGTGCCTGAGCGGTTGGTACTGATCAGTGAGACGCAACTGTTTGGTAGACAAGTGCTACAAACTCGTCGCCGCAGACAAAGCGGCGTATCAGAAGAGTTTTTGGTTAAGAGCGTCACTGAAATCACTGAAGGTAGTCCGGTTGTCCATATCGAGCATGGTATTGGTCGCTACAACGGCTTAATTACACTGGACGTTGGTGACGGCGAGCAAGAGTTTATTCATCTAAAATATGCTGATGATGCCAGTATCTATGTGCCCGTGGCTAACTTACAAATGATCAACCGCTATAGTGGTGGCGATCCTGCGCTTGCGCCTTTGCACAAGATCGGCAGTGGCAAATGGGATCGTGCCAAACAAAAAGCGCTTGAGCAGATTCATGACGTGGCAGCTGAGCTACTTAATATGCAAGCTCGCCGCGAGGCCAAAGTTGGAATTCACTTCAAGATAGATCCCTCACAGTATGAGCTGTTTGCCAGTCAGTTCGCTTTTGAGGAGACGCCTGATCAGGCCAATGCTATTCACGCCGTTATGGAAGATATGAGACAAAATCAGCCTATGGATCGTCTCATCTGCGGCGACGTTGGTTTTGGTAAGACTGAAGTCGCTATGCGCGCAGCCTTCATTGCGGTTAGTGCAGGCTATCAGGTGGCTGTTTTAGTACCAACGACACTGCTGGCAGGTCAGCATGAAGATAATTTCCGTGATCGCTTCGCTGATTGGCCGGTGCGCATAGAGACGCTCTCACGTTTTGGCGGCAAAAAACATCAAGATACGGTACTCGCTGATCTGGCCGCGGGCAAAGTTGATATCGTCATCGGTACGCACAAATTGTTGCAACCTGATGTTAAGTTCTCAAATTTAGGTCTAATGATCGTCGATGAAGAGCACCGCTTTGGCGTGCGCCATAAGGAGCGTATCAAAGCCATTCAGACCGATGTCGATAGTATGTCGATGACCGCCACGCCTATTCCTCGTACGCTTAATATGGCGCTCTCAGGTATGCGCGATATGTCAATTATCGCCACGCCGCCTGCACGAAGGCTAGCGATTAAAACCTTTGTCATGCAAAAGACTGACTCGCTAATGAAAGAGGCCATTTTGCGTGAACTACTGCGCGGCGGGCAAGTATATCTGCTGCATAATGACGTGGCAAGTATCGAGCGTATGGCTGAGACCGTACGTGAGCTGGTGCCAGAGGCACGTGTGGGCGTCGCCCATGGTCAGATGCAAGAGCGTCAACTTGAGCAGGTCATGCAGCAGTTTTATCACAAAAAGTTTAACGTATTAATCTGCTCAACTATTATCGAAACTGGCATTGATGTGCCTAATGCCAATACGATTATCATTGAGCGCGCGGATAAGTTTGGTTTAGCGCAGCTGCATCAGCTGCGAGGACGCGTTGGCCGTAGCCATCATCAAGCTTACTGTTATTTGCTAGTCCCTTCTATAAAGGGTCTTAAAGGCGATGCTAAACGCCGCCTACATGCTATTGAGCGCGCTAATACTTTGGGGGCAGGCTTTATGCTTGCCAGCGAAGATTTGGAGATTCGAGGAGCAGGCGAAATACTTGGCAAGCAGCAAAGCGGTAATATGCAAGCCATAGGATTTAGCCTCTACATGGATATGCTAGAGCGCGCGACCAAAGCCATTAAAGCGGGCAAAGAGCCTGATTTGAGTACGCCGCTGTCCTTGACCAGTGAGATTAATCTGCACGCCTCAGCGCTGATACCAGAAGAATACTTACATGATGTGCATCAGCGCTTGTTGTTTTATAAGCGTATTAGCAACGCCGATGACAAGGATGCCTTGACTGATATCCGTACCGAGATGATAGATCGTTTTGGTGTTTTGCCAGATCAAACCAAGCAGCTGTTTGCGGTTCATAGACTACGCATACAAGCTGAGCCGCTGATGATCAATAAAATCGATGCGAGCACTAGCAGTATGACATTGGAGTTTGCGCCAGATACGCCAGTCGATGCGCTGGCGATTATCAAACTGATCCAGTCCAATAACAAGCACTACCGTATGAATGGTGCCTCTGGCATTCGCTATCAAAATGCCGATAAGCTTGAAACGCCGCAGCAGCGCGTAACAGCGGTACAAGAGCTGCTTCAGTACTTCAGCGAGCATCTAGTCGCTGACGCTGCATAATGACTGAGCAAATAAGGCCTAGTCAAATTGCTCGCCCGTACGGCTATTTTATCGACAGGATACCTGATAAAATAGCTAGATTGTATTTTGCTTTTTAATTGAGAGAAACCGTCCTTATGTTCCAACTGCATCCTAAGCTTGCTGCTGATAGTTTTTTGGTAGGCGATTTTCCATTGTCAACATGCCGTCTAATCAACGACTGCCAATTTCCTTGGCTCATTTTGGTGCCGCGAGTGACGGGTATCAAAGAATTGTATGAGCTATCTGATGCTGACCAAGCGCAGTTTTTGCGTGAGTCCAGTTGGTTATCTAGTCAGCTGGCAAAGACCTTTCAGGCGGACAAAATGAATGTAGCGGCACTTGGCAATCAAGTTCCGCAGCTACATTTTCATCATATTGTGCGCTATCAAAACGATATGCAGTGGCCAAATCCTGTGTGGGGTGTACCTGCGGTTCCTTATACTAACGAGGTTATGTCGCAGATGCAGCAGACTTTGATGATGGCGCTACGTGGTCATCATCAGATGCCTTTTGATTGGCAAATGTAGATTTTAGCTTTGACGACTCAGTATTAAACACTAAGTACTAAACATTAAGTATCAAACACCAAGTACCAAGCATTAAGCATTAAGTATTTGATAGTTTGAAAGAATTAAGCAGCCTCCTTTTGTTATTTATACAGATAATCTCTGTATTAGGTAATGATTGGAGGTTTTTTGATGATTAATGGTATACCTTTTGCATAACTATTCTCTTATAATGAAGGGCTTTGCTTAGTTTTTTACAAAAAGCGTTCTGATTATTGTTAAGAACTAAGCAAAGTGCTGAATCTATTCTTGTTGAGTTTAAAATAGGCGATGATTATGGCAATCTTGGATGTGTTAAGACCGCCAACTTTAGCAAAAGATGACGGTATCTATCAGTTTGATTATCCAGAATTGTTTGTCCTATTACTCAGTGTCGCGCTCATTGCTTTGTACTTTGAATTTAGTCCGACCTCTATGGCATTACTCGTAGTGGTCAGCCTGCCCACTTTATTGATTGTTATCTATAACTATCGACGCCAAACTAGTTTTTGGACCTCTAATCTTACGGTCATTTTACTCTCAGTGGTCATAGGTTCTGTTCAGCTCTGTACTATCATCTCGTTAAGTTTAGCCTTACTCATTGGTGCACGTATTATAGTGAGTCAAGCTGACAATCAGCTTAAGCTTGCTATGGTATCTATTGTCACCATTGTCATTTTTTATTATGTCAGCGTGATATTGAACGGCGCTGGTATGGATTGCGCCAGAAGCTGGTTGCCTCCTGTGATACTATTGGTGAGCATCATAACCATACTTTTTCAGTTTCGACACATTTATCAGCAGTATGTAAAGTTTGAAACCGATGTCAATCAGTCTAGCAAACGACTGACCACTATGGTCTCAGTGATTAATAAACTCACCCGTTTTGTACCGCCGCAAATCTGGCAACCTATTGTAAAAACAGATAGTCCCGTTAGCGTTTCAAACAAGCGCGTCAAGCTATCTATCATGTTCTCTGACATTGCAGGATTCACTGAATTGTCAGACAGTCTAAGCGCTGACAATCTAGCAGATATCTTAAATACCTATATGCATTGCATGACGCTCATTGCAAGCAAACATGGCGCGGTACTTGATAAGTTTATCGGCGATGGTATGGTGTGCTTCTTTGGTGAGCCTGATAGCCGCGGCACGCGCCAAGATGCTTTGGACTGCGTAGCGATGGCAGTAGATATGCGCCGCGAGATGCGCTCGCTGCGGCAAAGGTGGCGCTTGATGGGGTTTGATGGCCTTGATATACGTATTGGTATCACAACAGGCTACTGTCATGTGGGTAACTTTGGCAGTAGTAGCCGCTTGAGTTACACTTTAATAGGCAAAGAGGCCAACTTAGCCTCAAGGCTCGAGCTTAGCGCGAATAAAGGCGAGATTTTAATCAGTCAAAACACTTATGACTATATCTGTCATGACTATGAGTGCCAGTTTGCAGGTGACTATGATTTAAAAGGTTTTGATGACAAGGTGAGTGCATGGCAAGTACTAGACCCTGATGTTAATAATGGTCGTTTGTCCAAATGGGTCGATCATACGTTGCCAGGATTTAATCTGCATTTAAACTTTAAAGATATTAAAGACGATGATTACAAGGATATTAGACGCCGTTTAAGACTAGCGCTTGAGCGTATTCAAGAAGAGGAAAAAAACCCTAAATCTTAAACCAAAAAAAGCCAGTTAGAAGTTATAACTGGCTTTGTTGTTCGACAGGATGCTTATACACATCAGTGATTTTCTTTGGCATGGTTGAGCGTGTATTTGGGAATCTCAATCGTTAGATCTTCATCCTCTAGCATTACCTGACAAGATAGGCGTGAGTCAGGCTCAAGTCCCCAAGCGCGATCTAATAAGTCCGCCTCGATATCATCCATCTCATCCAAACTATCAAAACCTTTACGTACTACCACATGACAGGTTGTACAGGCTTTTGACATCTCGCAAGCATGCTCAATTTTGATGCCTTTTTCTAAAAGCGCTTTACATAAGTTGTCGCCAGTTTTGAGCTCAACTTCAGCGCCTTCTGGGCAAGTTTCAAAATGGGGAAGTACTGTAATTTTTGGCATAACATGGATATCCGCTACTAAGGTGTTCAAAGGATTGGTATTCAAAGAATTAATTTGCATTAATACTACTAAAAATTTTACGTGTACCGCTATTACCAGTCCTGAGCGCTGGTTCCTGCCATACTGGTTTTGACACTCTGGTTCATGATAAGAGCGGCAAAAGCATCACTATGCGGTTTAAGAGCCGCCTGCTTAGCTTCTATATCTGTCAAATCAGTGCTCGTAAGCGCTGTTTGCAAAGCTTGCATATGAGTTGCAAGTTGCTCTTGGGCCTCAGCTGTCAACAAGGCTGCGAACTCATTGAGCGCTGATTGCAGTGCTAACAGTTCACGCTCAGCTTCAACTTTAGTCTCTATCATTGAGCGCGCTTGTTTGTCTTCTTCAGCATGCTTGAAGCCTGCGGTCAATAGCTGCTCTTTTTGCTCATCTGAGAGCCCATAAGTCGGTTTGATCTCAATCTGACTCTCAGTCTTGGTCGTAGTCTCTTGTGCACTTACCGTAAGCTGACCATTAGCATCGATACTAAAGGTCACCTCAATACGTGCAAAACCTGCTTTCATAGGCGGGATACCATACAGCTCAAAACGACCCAGCGAGCGGCAGTTGTCAACCGTTTCACGCTCACCTTGGACCACATGGATCACCATGCCGTTTTGACCATCTTGATAAGTGGTAAATACTTGACGTTTTTTGACAGGAATAGGGGTATTGCGTGGTATCAATACTTCAACCAAGCCGCCCATGGTTTCAAGGCCTAATGAGAGCGGCGTGACATCGAGCAATAGTAGATTGTTATCGCTATTACCATTGACCAGTTGATGCGCGGTTTGCGCCGCGCCCAACGCGACGACCTCATCAGGATTGAGACTAGATAGAGGCTCTGTATCAAAAAACTTAGCAACGACTTGCTGTACCGCTGGCATGCGAGTAGAGCCACCGACCAATATTACCTCATCAAGGTCTTGAATGGTCAATTTGGCATCACGTAATACCTGCTCGCAAACGCTGAGCGTACGGCGGTTAACTGGATCAGCGATAGCTAATAGATCGCCGCGTGTCAATACGCCATCAAAGGACTGACCATTAATAGAAAGTGAGATATCAACTTGCTCTTGTGCGCTCAGTAGCTGTTTGTACGCTTTGGCCTCTTGCGCGAGTATAGATTTATCATGCAAGCTAACATCAGCGGACAGAATATTCATCTGTTTGATAAGCCAATTGGTCAATAGACGATCAATATCGTCGCCACCAAGGGCACTATTACCACCAGTCGCCAGTACTTCAAACACACCATCAGTGAGCTTTAAGATAGAAACATCAAAGGTGCCGCCGCCTAAATCATAGATAAGATAATAGCGCGCTGTATTGTCTTGGGTGGGCTCATCTAAGCCGTAAGCAACTGCAGCAGCTGTTGGTTCATTAAGTAGTCTAAGCACATTAATACCAGCAGCCTGCGCAGCATCCTTAGTTGCTTGACGCTGCGCTTCATCAAAGTAGGCGGGTACAGTGATGACTGCGCCTTCAATACTATCGATAGGCAGTGCGCTGTTAGCACGCTTCTCAAGCGCCATCAAAATACGCGCTGAGACCTCAACAGGGGACACCTCGCCTTGAGCAGTAACAAAAGCTGGCATCGCATCCGCTTGACCTGTTAGTTTATAAGGATGTGAGAATTTGATGTCGGCTTGACTACGACCCATAAAGCGTTTGGCGGAGATTATCGTATTTTGAGGATCATCTGCTAGATGTGCTAGTGCTTGCGTGCCAACTTGCGGCGCGCCATCAGCGGGATAATAGACAACAGAAGGCAGTAAATTATCCACGCTATCGCTTGCCTCCAATACTTGCGCCTTACCTGAGCGTACAACAGCGACTAAAGATCGCGTCGTCCCCAAATCTATACCAATACCGAAACGATGCTGGTGTGGTTGAGCGCTTTGATTGGGTTCGGCGATTTGCATTAAAGACATAGGACAACTCAGATCTAATATAAAATGAATAAATGAAAGGCGAATAGGTGCGCTAGATTATACGGGATTATGACTGCTAACTTAATAGGAATAATAGTATTTAAATAATGATATCAAACCAAAACGTACTATACGTATAGATCATCATCGTCAGATTGAGCACTGCTAGCGACAGCATCCAGGCCAGATTTGACGTCTGCTTCTAGTTTCACCAAAAACTTAAGTTTTTGTGTGGCATCAATTGCCTGTTCCCAGTTTTGCTGCTCATAAGCACCACTGAACCTCTCAGACTGCACCGCTATGCGTTGAGTGATTTGTGGATGCATCTGTTGTAACGCCGCTTGATTATTAGATTCTATAGCGTCGTCCAGATTAATGCGCAAATCCATAGCATCATCTAAAAAGTCCAAATCTGCAATAGATTGCTCAAGGGTAATCGCTTGACCTTGTATATCAAGTAAGTAGCTTGCGCGGCTATCTGCTATACTCAAAGTTTGGTAGGCTTGATTGATAAGCGCTGAAGTACGCTCTGAATGTCGCTTGGCGTCGCTAGCATTATCTTTATCTGCATTATCAGGATGATAACGTTTTTGCAGCACTCGCAAACGCTGATCTAAGTCCTCTTGTGCAATGTTAAAGGTAACTGGCTGCTCAAATAAAGCAAAAAAGGTATCAAACCTTACTTCTTCACTAATTTTTATACTGGTCTCTTTAGTGCTATCTGTCATACAGGATGCCTAATTTCTAGTTTTTGATTTCTATTTTTTAATAGTAAGTTTTATTATATAAAGGTCCAACATGTATACGGCTACAAAAAAAATGCAGTCACAGTTATATTAATATTAAGCCATTTTAAACCGTAAAGGACTCACCGCAGCCGCATTCGCCTTTTTGGTTGGGATTACTAAATTTAAAACCCTCATTTAGGCCTTCTTTTTCGTAGTCCATAAGTAAGCCATCTAAATAAACGAGACTTTTTGGATCAATAAAAATACTCACGCCAAGGCTTTCATAACGCGTGTCGTTCTCATCTGGAGTATCGACAAATTCCAAAACGTAGGCCAAGCCTGAGCAGCCCGCCGTACGAATACCGACTCGAATGCCTTCACCCTTGCCGCGATTATCCAAAAAATCCCGAACATGTTTGGCAGCGCGTTCTGTCATCTCTATCATGACAACTCCTATTAACAGTTAGTAATCGGTAGTACACAAACTATCTTTTGATATAAAGTAAAAGGTGACAATGGCATAAGCGTAATTGTCACCTTTTTTACTTGCAACTTGAGTAGCACCTGGGCTACTCAAATGCTGAAATACGATTATGTCTACAGTAAAGGATCAACAACCTAGCTGGCTACTTCTTCAGTAGCCGCGCCATGCTTACCTTTATAGTCGCTGATTGCCGCTTTGATAGCGTCTTCAGCAAGTACTGAGCAATGCACTTTCACAGGCGGTAGAGCAAGCTCTTGTGCGATATCATTGTTTTTGATCTCGCCTGCTTGATCAAGGCTTTTGCCCTTGAGCCACTCGGTGACGAGCGAGCTTGAAGCAATTGCTGAACCGCAGCCGTAAGTTTTAAAACGCGCATCTTCAATGATACCATTATCATCAACTTGAATTTGCAAGCGCATAACATCACCACAAGCTGGAGCACCGACCATGCCAGTACCAACATTTTTGGCGTCTTTATCTAAATTGCCGACGTTGCGTGGGTTTTCGTAATGATCAATAACTTGGTCGCTATAGGCCATGAGTTTTCTCCTGGTTAGATGATGAGTAAGTATTTATTAACTTCAAGCTAATTTTAAAAAGCAACTGACTCATCGATAATTGGGGTCAAACGTAATGTGTGTATTTATAATTTAATAATGTTTTTGAGATTAATGCTCAGCCCATTCGACCGAATCCAAATCAACGCCTTCTTGATACATATCCCAAAGTGGCGATAGGGCGCGTAGCTTATCAACGGCTTCGTGCATCTGCTTAATCACTCTATCGATGTCCTCTTCGGTAGTATAACGACCAAAGCTAAAACGGATTGAGCTGTGAGCAAGCTCATCAGGGCGACCGATAGCGCGTAGAACATATGAAGGCTCAAGGGTTGCTGAAGTACAGGCTGAACCTGATGAGACAGCCAAGTCTTTAAGCGACATCATAAGCGACTCGCCTTCAACAAAGTTAAAGCTAATATTGACAATATTAGGAACGCTATGCTCTAAGTCGCCGTTAAGATAGATCTCTTCGATATCTTGCAAGCCATCCCATAGCTTTTGACGCAGATGGGAGGCATGAGCGCGATCTTCTTCACGTTTTTCTTCAGCTAAGCTAAAGGCTGCACCTAAACCTACGATCTGATGCGTCGGTAAGGTACCTGAACGCATACCGCGCTCATGACCACCGCCGTGCTGTTCTGCTTTTAGACGAATACGAGGCTTACGGCGTACAAACAAAGCGCCGATACCTTTGGGGCCATAAGCTTTGTGGCCTGAAAAGCTCATAAGGTCAAACTTAGTCGCTTGTGCGTCAATCTTGACTTTACCAATTGCTTGGGCGGCATCGACATGGAAAATAACGCCAGCTGCGCGGGTAATCTCGCCAATAGCGTCGATATCAGTAACGGTGCCAAGCTCGTTGTTTACCACCATCAAAGAGACCAAGATAGTATCATCACGTAGCGCTTCTTTAACTTGCTCTGGCAAGATAAGGCCAGTGCTTTTTTGCGGCTCAAGATAAGTAATCTCAAAGCCTTCTTGCTCAAGCTCACGGCAAGTATCGAGGACTGCTTTGTGCTCAATCTTACTAGTGATAATGTGCTTACCACGAGAATGATAAAAATGAGCAACACCTTTAATGGCTAAGTTATCAGATTCTGTAGCACCTGAGGTAAAGACAATCTCACGCGGATCAGCGTTAATGACTTCAGCAACTTGGCTACGAGCAGTCTCAACAGCTTCCTCAGCCTGCCAACCATAGCCGTGCGAGCGTGATGCTGGGTTACCAAAGACACCGTCAACAGTGAGGTATTCACTCATTTTAGTGGCCACAGGTCTGGCAACTGGCGTTGTAGCAGCGTAGTCTAAATAGATAAGTTGATTCATGCTGGATTGGCCTCGCTAATCGATAAAGTAATAGTATTGATATCTTGTATAATGTTGTCATTGCTTGCGTTGTTCTGACGCTCTGATACTGATTTTACGTTCTTCATGTCTAATAATTGCGCTAAAGTTATATTTTTCAAGTACTGCTCAATATGGTTAGATAAAGCGCACCATAGGTCATGAGTAAGACACATGCTACCGCCTTGACAGTCGCCGCGTCCCTCACATTGCATAGCATTTACGGACTCATCGACTGCTGATATAATGCTCATGACATCAATCTCATCAAGCGGTTTGGCTAGATAATAACCTCCTGATGCGCCGCGTATACTTGTTACAAGACCTTGCTTACGAAGTTTGGAGAACAACTGCTCAAGGTAGGAGATGGAGATAGATTGACGCTTGGCAATATCTGATAAAGATACTGCGCTGTCCTGTTGACTCGCCTGTAATGCCAAATCTAATAGCGCAGTTACCGCGTATCTGCCTCGAGTAGTCAAACGCATAAGTCATCTCCAATCCATGTCGTTGTCAAAATCTATTCATAGTCTTAAACCTATTACGCCATGTTTGCTCCTAAGCGCTATCATCTAAGATATATCACCGTCATCTAACGACAGCAACAAGCTATAGGTTGGTGACGGTAAAGCTATTATACTTAATCCCGACTAATTTAGTCAAGATTGAAATGTGGTTAATGCGTTAATTGTATTTATCACGGCTATTTAAAAAAACAATGATACCTATTAAGTCTAAATATCTGCAAAGCTAGCACCAATAGCGCGTGTTAAAAATGATGCCTATTAAAGACCTTATAGCAAAAAAAGGTATCTAAAAATTAGATACCTTTTATGTGATGTGCTTGCAGGCGCCTGTAGCAAGTAATAACTATAGGATAAAGAACAGGGTAGTGAGGTGGCAAACAATGACATCAAAACAGTGACATGACAAGCAATACATTATCGGCTCTGAGTTTTATACATTAATTCATAAACAAAGCGACAAGCGAGATGACAGCGATAATAGCAGCAACAACAGTGGCAATCGTCAGTGTCTTTTGCTTACTCTGTAGCTCTTTTGCGGTCGTTTCAAGCTCACGATTTTTAATCGTTAAAGTATTAATTTGCGTCTGCTGCTCTTTGATACGTAACTTGTAATCGTCTCTTTTTTTATCAAGCTCTGTCTCGTTTGGCTTCGATTTACTCTTATCGCCTTTAAATTTCTTGATCAGGCTTTGAATCAAGCTACCAAGCCCCAGTTGCATAATAAACTGTTTGACCAGTTTGACTTGTACCGCTTCACCGCGCATCTGTAGTTTGTCGGTAGTAGCACTATCATGAGTAGTGATAGCGTTGATAACCTGCACGCTATAAGCATTGATGATGACATCAGGCTCAGTACGTCCTACAGGAAGATTGGCATCGAGTAGTACCCCTTTACTACTAAAGGTGGCGTAGACTTCAACATGAGGCAGATACAAGCGCAGGCAAACGACAGTCTCTTGCTTAGCTAGCGGATAAGCGGCTTTTCGCAGCTCTGGATCTAAACGTAGTAGCAAAGTCAGGGATGACTCGACAAAAACCAAAACGACATTAAGAAAAGAGTGAGATAAAGTAGAACGCTTCATGTAAGTAGTCCAGTTTGGGGCAACGAGTTAAGGGTAGTCAATACAGCTTGAATGCTATGCGTCTTGAGTACTGCTGTTTTTAAGTACAGTTTTTTCTAAGTGCAGTGCCTTTTTAGTACTAGGCTTATCAAGTACTAAGTTTAATAAGTACTAAGTTTAATAAGTACTAAGTTTCTTAAGTGCTAAGATTAATAAGCACTGTGCTATTGAGACTATATTTATAAGTACCACATTTATAAGTACCGCGCAGTAATTCTTGAGTGCTGTGCAACGCTTATAGTACCGTTTTTATTTTAAAAAGTAACGTAAGTTTCTACAACTTAGCCCACTTGTACTAGGAGTCTTTAGTATAAAGATGTGATTTATCGTAAAAATTAGGTTTGAGAGGCTACGAGTAGAACTACAAGTAAATGCCGCTTTTTGTATGCCAACAAACAAATACAGGCGTTTTGCGTAATGATAAGTGGCTAATACGTAGTATAGAGCGCAAAAAAATGTAAAATGACTTGCGCTCGTTTAACACCCTTGCTATAAAGATGCTAGCAAAGCGTAACCTGTTATTACGTAAGTCAGATAATATTGCTACTCAAATAGCATGAGTTCGTTGCTAAAACGAAGTGAGAGCGATACAATGCCTGACGTTAGCGTTTTATTATACTCCCTAAACTTGAAGGAACTTTTATGAATAAGTCAGAATTGATTGATAGTATCGCCGAAAAAAGTGGTCTAAATAAAACTCAAGCTGGTGATGCCCTAAACGCCGTTATGGAAAGCATCGGTAGCGCTTTAGAAGCTGGTGATAGTATCTCACTAGTAGGCTTTGGTACCTTTAGTGTCAAAGATCGCAAAGCACGTACAGGTCGTAACCCAAAGACTGGCGATGAGCTACAGATTCCTGCGAGCAAAGTACCAAGCTTTAAAGCAGGTAAAAACTTAAAAGAGCGTTTAAACTAAGATTTACGCGTATAAAATAGTTCTAATTAAGCACCTTTTATAGGTGCTTTTTTTGTGGGTCAACCCTTTTAGCGCGTAATATTTTGAGTCTATCTTAAAAATCACGTATTATAGGGCGCGCGGTCTCAACTAGCACAATGATGCTCAGATTCGCTCGTTATTGATTACCTTTTTATATTAACCTCTATTATTTTGCCATTGCTCGCTATAGTATGTCCTTGTCCTATCACAATGGTTCTTCATTCATAACACAGAGATAACTATGGATAAGTTGCGCGATTTTTTGAAAACCTGGCCAGGTCGCATTTTATTAATTTTGTGCTTATCGCCGCTTGCGCTTTTGGGTATCGAAAGCTATTTTGGCGGCTCCGTTGATCCCAATCAAATCGCTCAAGTGGGTGAGGCGAGTGTGGGCTTGTCTGAGTATCAAACGGCGGTCAACAATCGTCGCAGTGAGATACTAGATCAGCTAGATGATGCAAGCTTACTTAACGAAGATGTCTTGCATGAGCAAGTACTGCGCGGTCTGATTGACCGTACGCTTTTAGAGCAGCAAGCTGGCAAGCTTGGTATGACGGTGTCTGATGATACTATCAATCGTTTACTGCGCCAAGAAGACATCTTTTTGGATGCTGAGGGTAACTTCTCAAACGATCAGTTTTCAAACTTTTTGCGTCAGCGCGGTATGACCAAAGATCAACTGTTTGCGGAGTTTCGTAATCAGTTAAGCCTTGATCAATTAAATGCGAGTATCGTTGGTACAGCCATCTATCCCATAAAAGCGGTCAATCAATTAATAGACTTGCAATTGGAGTCGCGTAATATCTGGTTGCATCGCTTTAACTGGCAGGACTTTGCTGACCAAGTCAAGCTTACCAAAAGCGATATAGAGGGCTACTACAACGCCAATAAAGAGGCGCTAAAAAGTGTGGCGATGGTTGATTTGGCTTATATTCAATTAAGCCCGCAGACCATTAACGTCACTGACATTACCGATGAAGAGTTGCAGCAGCAGTATGAAGGCTACAAGCAAGAAATGGCGGTTGTTGATGAGCGTCAAATCAGTCAGATACTAATAAGCGGTGATAATGCTAAGGCGCGCGCTGACAAGGTTGCAAAGCGTTTGGCTAATGGTGAGGCCTTTGCAAAACTGGCGCAAACAGAATCCGATGACCCAACGGGAGCCACAGGCGGCGCTATTGGTAGCTTTAATCCTTCTGTATTTGGTAGTGACGCCCAAGCGGTTGAACAGGCACTAGAAGGTCTGAGCGTTGGTGACACTACGCCCCCTGTCAAAACCAGTTTTGGTTATCAGATATTTACCATAACCGAAGATAATGGCCCTCAAGTGCCTACGCTTGAGAGTATGCGCGAGGAGCTAACGGCAAAGGCAAGAGAGTATAAGCGTCAAGAGATCTATGCTGATAAAGTCACTGCCATTAATGATTTGGCAGCTGATGGCTTTAGTATCGAAGATATCGCTCAGCAAGAGAACGTCGCCTTAAAACGTTTAAAAGACTACCGCAGGGACAATAATACTTCAGTGTTAGCGCAGCCTGCGGTCATCAAAGCCGCTTTTGATGAGTTTACTATTCAAGATCAAGCAGTGACCTCAGGTATTGAGGTTGGTAATGGAACGGTATGGGCGCAGCCAAGTAATTATCGCCCGACTAAAACCTTGTCGCTCGCTGCTGCAACGCCGCAAATCACCCAACTACTGCGTCAAGAAAAAGCCACTGAGCTGGCACTTAAGCAAGCTAAGCAAGTCGCTGCAAACATTAAGACGCTAGCAGATATCAATAACCAAGTGGTGAGTTTTCAAGCACTAGGTGATGTCAATCGTCAGACCACGCAATTAACTGAAAAAGAGCGCGGTATGGCCTTTAGTCAGCAAGCGGATGATAATGGCGTCGTGGCTGTAGCGGGTGCAACTGAGATAGGCGCTAGTGTTATCGCCGGCGACCGTATCAAAACTGAGCAGCAATCGCAGCTATCTGCGAGCGAGAAGGCGCAAACGGCACGGATTATTCGTGATAATTTGGGACAAGATCAGTTGCAAGACTACTTAGATTACCTGCGTTTGATATATAGCGTTGAGATTAATGAGTCCAATATGGCAAGTGCTCAAGAGCGTTAATTAGCAAGCAAGTTTGACACTACAGTGTCAAATATAAGATAAAAAAAAGCCACTATAAGTATAGTGGCTTTTTTTATCTTCAAGGTTTTGATGTAGGTAAATGCATTAATAATCGACAAGCGCATCAATGA
>NZ_JBQQFC010000025.1:0-19749 GCF_052258445.1 Psychrobacter sp. T6-1 | reverse complement strand
AAAGTAAAGGCATGAAGGTGTTTGCGCGCGTCGATCATCAGAAAAATGCGCAAGGTGTTGATTTAACATTAAGACCCACACAAGTGATTATGTTTGGTAATCCTAAAGCCGGTACACCATTGATGAATTGCGAGCAAAGCGTCGCTATTGATTTGCCGCAAAAAATCCTCATCAGTGAAGATGCTGATAAAAAAGTTTGGTTATCGTACAACAATCCTGAATATCTCAAAGACCGCCATAATATAAAAGGTTGTGATACCCAATTAGGGAATATTGCAAAAGCCCTTGATGGTGTTAGTAAAGCCGCTATTGCAAAGTAATACCAAACCCAAAAATGCAATTAGCGGCGTCAAACTCGCTTAGCATATTATAAATGTAGAATAGTCAGTTGGAAGTAAAAAGGTTATAACTTCAAACGCGCTACTGGTATAAATTTTACTTGCGTGCTGCGTTCACAGAGGCTGCGCAAAATTCATCCCAGTAGCGCTGTATTTACTTTATAGTACATCGACTATACTTGCACTCGTTTTCCTTGCTACTCTAATTTTTGGGAATGTTATAAGCTTTAGGTAAGAATCTAAACAAATAAAAAGGTGGGATGCAAAAGCATAACCCACCTTTTTCATGTTTTAGAAAATTAACTTATTAGGAGTTCTCAGATTGTGCTATTTGCTCATGTAACTCTACTTTCAACTTCTTTGCACATTCAATAATTTTCTTTCTATCGGCAGGAATAGCACCGTTTTCGATAGCAGTTAAGCGCATTTGCACCGTAACATCATAGTGCGGATAACTGGCATTACGGTGAAATAAGCGTTTATCCACTTCAATCAGTGCGGCAAATTCATGCAACTCTTGCAAAGTATCTGCCAGCATATGGCACCATTTATAGCCTTTAAATTCTATCTGCATAAAATCGACGTATATCGCCATATTGACTGTCCTTTTTATTGCGTACCCTGAGCATGCTGAGGAATCGGAAATACCTTGTCATAAGCCCAATTAAAGACAAACGCATATACGAGATAAAAGGTCGCCATCGCTATATCCATAACAAAGGCTTCCCACAAGCTAATCTGTAGGTACCATGCGATTAGCGGTAAGAATAATACCAGCAGACCACCCTCAAACAGTACCGCATGTCCGACTCGTAATGCTACGGTCTTGTGGACACTGCCGCGTAATCTAAGCATTGCTTTATCGAATAAAATATTATAAAAATAATTCCAGACAGTGGCGACTATGGAGCCTGCAATAGCAATGACGCCCATCAGCTCAAGCTTAAAACCAAACACTAAGCTCGCTAATGGTGCAAAAATAAGCAGCCCAATAATCTCAAAGCTCAAGGCGTGGCGAATACGATCTTTGGTCGTGCGCATAAAAGCTCTTTGTTATTCATTTAAGCCGCAAGCTTCAATAGTGTCTAAACGCTATGCACTTTATAGACCTAAAGGTGCATTACAGCATACGATTAATGAGCTTATCTTTTTTGACAAACTGATGATAAAGCGCGGCTGCAATATGCAAGGCGGTAAATACTAATATTAGATTCCAAATAATATCAGTATGCACATCATTAAAAAACCGTGCCAAACCGCGATCAGGGGTGACAAATACAGGAATATCAAACAGCCCAAACATACTTACCGCACGCCCGCCGTAGACTGACATTAGCAGCCCTGCCATAGGCATCGCAATCAGTAACGCATAGAGCATAAAGTGACTAAGCTTAGAGATCATCTCTTGCCATTTAGGCATAGGGACAGGCGGCGGCGCTTTGGTAAATACGCGGCTAATTACTCGCGCTATCATCCAAAACAATAAGCTAACGCCAAAGGCTTTATGCAGGCCAATGTAGAACGAGTTGTCCGTATTCTCATAGGTAAAAATCATAACCCAAGTGACGAGCAGCAGCAATGCGCTGACCCAGTGAAAAAGGCGACTGATCGCAGACCATTTATTGACATGGGTTGTAGTAGGTTGAACTGGGCTCATATCTTACCTATTGGGTTATAAAACACTCTCGGAAAAACTATATTTCTTGAACTAAAATTTTACTGTAAGCTTGCGCCAATAATCACTGCTGAAAAATGGCGTTAGCAGATCACTTCACCAAGACGCTAATGACGACGCGCTGCGCTGCGTGATAAAACCATCTGGCGTCTGACCGTTGTCCGCCTGCCAGCGCTGAAACGCATTACGAGTGTTGGTACCGACAATGCCGTCAGTACCCTTGGTGTCGTAGCCAGAACTGGTTAAACGGCGCTGCAAATTGGTCACTTGCACCGTAGAGAGTGGACGCTCGTAACGTGGCCATGATTTTTGTAGACCGCTTTTGCCCGCGATGTCTTTGCCAAGCAAACTCACCCCAAGCGCGTAGCTTGAAGAGTTGTTGTATACCTTGATAACATCAAAATTAGGGCTAAGCAGTAGGACAGGACCATCTTTACCAGCAGGCAGCCACAGCTCCATCTGAGTATTGGCATCCAAAGTGACATCCTCAAGCGTATCAATACCCATCGATGCCCATCTGGCAGCAGATTGTTTGGTACCGACTAAGGAGTAATCAAAAGAGGCAGGAATAGTTGCTTCATAAAAAGGCGCCAAACCACGCACCCAACCTGAATTATTGAGATAATTGGCAGTCGATGCTAGCGCGTCCCCTGTCGCCCATGGATTACGGCTACCGTTATTATCACCATCAACGCCATACTTGAGCCATGTATCAGGGATAAACTGCGTCTGTCCCATGCCGCCTGCCCACGAGCCATCGAGCTGCGACCAAGACACATCACCGCGTTGTAGCAAGGTTATAAGGGCTAACAACTGGTTTTCGGCGAACTCTTGGCGGCGACCATCGTAGGCAAGACTAGCAAGCGAGCTTGGAATATAGCTATTGCCAGTGACAACGCCGTAGGAGGATTCCATACCCCAGATCGCGGCGATGATTTCAGCATCGACGCCATACCTGGACTCTAACTGTGATAAAAATCCGCGCTGTTCAGAGAACTTACGCTTGCCAGTACTCACGCGACCTTCTGATACCGCAGAATCAACGTATTCCCAAGGCATTTTTGAGAACTCAGGCTGACCTGAATCGAGTGAGATAACTTGCTGATTTAAATTCGCAGACGCAAGCAAGCGCTGCACATCATAACTGCTATAGCCTGATGATAGCGCGCGCATAGAAAAATCAGATTTCCAGTCTGAAAAACTCTGATAGCTAGGCTTAACAGGTTGCGGTTTGGGCGTGATAACTGGCGCAGGTGTCGGTTTTACAGTAATCGTCTGCTGCTGAGTAATCTCTACTTTGCCTTGGCGTACTGGCACCGTTTTGCTTGGCTGCTGCATGGCTTGCTGACTGGTACAGCCGACAAAAAAAAGCGCGGGAAGCAAAGCGGCGTATTGTTTTTTTAGCATGATACAACTCTCATATTAGGAATTAGCGCGCTAGTACCGCACGTGGATCAATAGGGTTACCATTTAAGCGCACCTGAAACTCTAAGGCGACTTGATCGGTTTGACCACTGCGGCCCATATTGGCAATACGCTGACCACGCTGTACTTGATCGCCTTCTTTGACCAGCAACTGACTGTTATGGGCGTAAGCGGTAATATAGTTGTCACTATGACGTATCATAATCAGGTTGCCATATTCAGGCAGTCCATTACCAGAGTACAGTACCGTACCTGATTGACTCGCTACGACAGGATCGCCTTCTTGACCGGCAAACCACATACCCATGTTGCCTGATTGAGCATCAAAGTTGCGAATCACCTGATTGCTCGTTGGATAGCCATAATTTGTCGCCGAGTTGGCCGTTGCGTTATATACTGGACTTTGAGTGACAGGTGCACTGGTGACAGGCGGCGTGTAGGTAGGCTGTGGCTGCGGCGTCTGACGGACTGACGTGTTGTAGCTGTTGTTGGCAGCAGGCGCCGAGCCGCCATCCCACAGTTTAAGCCATTGACCGCTATAGATAGTATATTTACTATCTAAACCATTTAGCGAACCGATTTGGCGATAGTTCAGCCGATAGCGAGAAGCGATTTGACTGACGGTATCGCCGCGCTTGACTAGATGATAATTAGGCACACCTTGAGCGTTGGTAATGATTTTGGGACCGCTTAGATTGGTCGGCTGATAAGCAGGCTTAGTTGCGCAGCCAACCATCGCCACTGTCATTGCTCCGAGCAAGGTTGCCGTCGCTAATTGCGATCTCATCGTAAGCTTTTTCATACAAGATATCCTATTTGTAGTGTGACTTGTCGTAGTGTGACTTATTTATGGTAAAGCTAGTATCTGGTTTAAATTATTATTTTATATATCTAGCGCCTGCAACTGTTTGAGCGCCGCTTTTGGAGTATGGTGTAGCCTAACTGGTGACAGACTAATGTAGCCTGCTGCAACTGCTTGTATATCTGTATCAGCCGATGCTTGATCTTGATTCTGTGCGTTATCTTTGCGTAAAGACAACCAGTAAGCATCACGTCCGCGTGGATCAACCATATGATACACAGGCTGTGCAATCTGGCTATGACCTAGGCGCGTGATTTTGCGACCTTGAATATCATCAGCACTTTTTACATTAGGAATATTAACGTTTAATACATGATAGGGCAAACTTTTACAGGTATCTATTATCGATGTTTGAGTTAATAATTTGACGATCTCGTTTGCTGCCCTATCATAACTTTGATCTTGGTCTGATATTTTATGAGCGCCGCCAACTAAGGAGGTTGCAATAGCTGGAATACCAAAAAGCTGCGCGGTAAGAGCGGCGCCAAAGGTACCTGAATATAGAACGTCTTGTCCCAGATTTGCTCCTGAATTGATTCCCGTTACGACGCAATCGAATGCTACGCCCTGATAAAGATTGTGCAGTGCTAAATGAATACAATCAGCAGGCGAGCCATTTACAGCGATAAAGCCAGATGGCAGAATGTGAGTATGTAAGGGACGCGTAATAGTTAACGCACTAGCTGTACCGCTCTGCTCAGTATTTGGTGCGACGACGACCACTTCTCCAATGCCAGATAAAGCCCTGTACAAAGCTGCCAATCCAGGTGCATATACGCCATCATCATTACTAATTAAAAATCTCATTAATACTCTTTTTCTATAGTAGATGACGCTATAAAAGTCATCATGATTTGCTAAATTTTGGGGTTTTGATGATATAGGATTATCATATCCTTTGTACACACTGTATTTGTTGTTCAATGCCAAAATGCTTAAAGCTCTAGGTGATTGACACCTCTTAACTAGTACTTGTATATCTCAAGTGCTGCCTGCAAACAGACAGTGATAAAACTAAATAAGAGATAAATTGCTCAAAGCTGCCTTATATAATAGTGAATAATATTAAATTAATCTTTGTACACCAGTGCCTGCATTTAGCGTTATACTCTGTCTGCCCTATTCACTTAACGTCTAAGGTTTTGTTTTGTCAGTCTATTTATCAAAACCAGTGCCCTAAAAAATATGCCAATGCGTTACAATAAGCAATAATTAACAACATTATTTACCCTTTGCTTTATCTTGACGTAACTTGTCTGCTCATAGCTCTGCTATGTTGCTGAAACACGGGCTAAGCTCACAATATATCTACACATAGACGAAGAATTCATGTGACTTTTATTTTTATAACTATTACCATATGACCATCAAATAATGATAAGCGAGCGTAATACTGAATGAAGAATCAATCGATATTGTCTACAGCTTTTACTATGAAACAAGCCGCCTCCAAAGTCGGTTTTGCTAGCGCCATAGCGTCTGCATTCTTGCTCTCTTCAGTAACAACTGCAGCAGATAACTCTACAACGATCCCTTTAGATATGTCTGGTATGAACATCACTAAGCATGAAATAGCTGTCATGCAAGTGCTCTCAGAGATATGCCCGCCGATGCTCAATGGCAAACAAAAACAGCGTTTTTATAAGTCTTATAATGTACAGCTTCACGAATTGATGCCGTCATTAGAGGATCCAAAAGCGGCTATCCAGTACTTGTCTACTCAGCAAGATTATCGCCAAATCTTGCAAGGCATTCGTAGCTGGACTATGGGATTCTCTAGACAAGAAAACAAAGCGCTATGCGAGGACTTGGCTAACGCGGCTATCTAACGGGTAGTACTGGTTGCAACAGACAATGTCTCATACGACTTGCGATGATTTATAGCCTTTGGCGATAAGTGATTGCAAGTTTTTTATTATCTTAACAATCTCCCCCGGTCTTATTTAGTTGCATTTAACAATTCCCCATCGCTGGGCATTTTGCTACTATAAGGCGTTATTTTTTTATGTCTATCGCTTAGGCAATATACTGTGCTCATCTGTCAATTATGAGTTTTGAGGCTCGGTATAAAGGTTACCAAACATACGTTTATATCCTTAGCTATGCGGTAGATACATTTGGTTTTTTGATGCGGTGTAACAATTTATGATAGTAAAGCAGGTAAAAAAACAGCTCATCCAGCTTATGGTTGCAAGCGCTTCTATGAGCGCGGTCATGGCAGGCGCCGCCATTCAAACTCCTGAAATGGACAATACTGCTTATGTATTGATGGACTACAATACAGGCGAGATTTTGGCACAAAAGAATGCCAATCAACCTCTGCCACCAGCATCCTTGACCAAAATGATGACCAGTTACATCATCGAGCAACGCTTAGCCTCAAATGATTTGAGTGAAGATGACCAAGTATTGATGAGCGAAAACGCTTGGTGCCGCGGTAGTAGTAGCCAATCTTGCATGTATGTCCCTGTCAACAAAACAGCAAGCGTGATCGATATGCTTCGCGGCATCATCATTCAATCAGGCAATGACGCCTCAAAAGCAATGGCTGAGCATATCGCTGGTAGCGAATCGGCTTTTGCTATTTTGATGAACGAGCAGGCGCAAAAGCTGGGTATGGAAAACACCAATTTTGTCAATTCAACGGGTATGCCAGATGATGGTCATTATGCCTCAGCGATGGATTTGGCCAAACTTGCGCGCGCTATTATCAAAAACAGCGGTGAGTATTATGATATCTACGCTGAAAAGGAGTTTACTTATAACGGTATTACTCAAGGCAATCGTAACGCCCTACTCGCGACCGATTCGACAGTCGATGGTTTAAAGACAGGACATACCAACGCTGCTGGTTACTGCTTGGTAGCTTCTAGCGACCGTGACGGTATGCGCCTGATCTCCGTTATTATGGGCACAGAGAGTGCGCAAGCTCGTGCGGATCAGTCGCGCGAACTACTCAACTGGGGCTATGGCCACTTTACAACCGTTACCAAAGCGCCTTCAGGTCAGTTTGTAAGCAAACTGCCAGTATGGTTTGGAGAAAATGAAGAGGTTGAGCTGGCGACTGCTGATAATTTGCAAATCTTGACCACCAAGACACAAAAAAATAAAATCACTACGGTCGTCGACATACCTGAGAGCTTAGAGGCACCTATCGCCAAAGGCCAAGAAGTTGGCAAGATGATGGCGGTTATTGATGGTAAGGCTGTAGCTTCTGTACCTATCATCGCTACCAGCGCCGTCGAGGAGTCAGGGTTTATAAGCCGGATGTGGCAGCATGTGGTACGCTGGGCGCAGAACCTGTTTTGATATATGACTTAGTTGTAAAAAAAGACGCCTAAATATCAGGCGTCTTTTTTTATGCTCAGTAGTTTTTTTGTGCTGCTAGTCTTTTTTGTGCTAAATAAGAAGTCCTATATCCATGCCAGCCACTCCTTAATGAGTTTCATTAATGTTTTGCTATTGATATCTGAGCTGTGACAATAGTCGACGCCGACAGCCTTGATCCCATGCTCAAAACTCCCTAAATTCGGCGCTTGCTGCGGCGGATACCAGTAGATAATCAGCGCGCGATGCGCCTTTTCGTATTGACGGATGGATTTAGTGAGCGAGATCACTCTGGTTATCTGTACGTCTTCAGCGCACATGACTATATCTACCTTTTTAATACTCATCTGCTCAATAACAGATTTTTCGTACTGATGATAATGAACATGAGCCCCTAGTCGCTCGAGAGTAGCTGCTAGATGTCCTTTTTCGCGGTAGTAGTAATAGATAACCGTCAACTCACTAAAAACCGATTGCTGCCGAGTATGATGCTGACTGCTCATAGGAATGGTAAGCGTGAATTGACTACCCACATTAGGGGTACTCTCAACCTCTATTGTGGCACCGATGAGCTGCGCCATTTGCCTGACCACAGTCAGACCAATACCAGAGCCTTCGTATTGACGCGTCTGTGACGAGTCCGCCTGAAAGAAGGGATCAAAAATATCGTTTAGATAATCGGCATCAATACCAATACCTGTATCTTTGATCACAATCTGCCAGCGATTACTGCGATCAAAATGAGTAAGCTGCGATTGAAGGCTAATCTCACCTTTTGTAGTAAATTTTATTGCGTTATCTAGTAACGTCGATACCATCTGCTTAATCTTGTTGACGTCCCCTTGGAGTACATAATCGATATGATGAATATGACTGACAAGCGCCAGCCCTTTTTGTTGAGCGATAGGCTCATACTTAGCGAGTAAATCAGCGATAACCTCTAGCGGATTAAATTCTCGCGTCTCGATACTAATCTGACCTTTATCAATCTGATTTAGTAACATGATTTGATCAAGCATTATCACAAGCTGCTGCGCGCCTTTATTGATAATGTCAGCAGTGTCTTTTTGTTCGATATTTAAGCCTTGGCTATCGAGTAGTTGTAGGCCGCCTACGATAGCATTGAGTGAAGTTTTAAGCTCGTGATTGATCATGCTTTGAAAGGTGTGGCGTTGCAGGTTTAAAGACAAATCTTTGTTGTGTAGTTGCTGCTCTAATATAGCTAGCTCTTTATAGTCGCGCTTCGTATTCTTTAAGCGCTCAAACAAAGTGATAAAAGCGTGCTTGGCTTGCATAAGCTCCTTAAACTCAAGGCGCTGCTTGGTGACAGGTAGTTGCTTGAGCTCTGGATTTTCTATGACCAGTTTGAATACATCCGTTAATGCATCTACGTCTTTGATAAACCAGTTGATTTTACGCAGTATAAACATGATCCAAGTCAGACTGAGCCCTACGATGAACAACCATAGCAGCAAATTATCTTGTAGCCAGTTGCTACGCATACGGGCTGTATCAAGCGTAACATTAAGATAGCCGACCAAACTGCCAGTGTCTTGATTCTCAGTATCAGCACTGGCATCAAGAGCTTCGTCAATAAACGTGCTACTACTAACATCACGACTGATGACAGGATAGTTAAAGCTAGCAGTATTTGAAAACAGTGCATTTTGCCAATCACTACGAGTCTCATCACCCTTGTCTTGAGCGTTATCGGCGATAGAATATGTCGTCGAATAAAACCTAATACTCTCAATACTTGGCTCATTAGCTAACACGAGCCTCACCTGATCGGCGATTAGATTGGCACCAGCGGGCGTTGAAGCACTAGTGGTTAGTAGCGCCGCTAACTGATCAACGTGTTGCTGCTTTTGCTTATAGTGATAAACCAGGCCGTAAATAACAGACAGTAAAAACCCGGTCAGCACAGTTACAAGGGTTACTTGTAAAACAGCGCTCCAAGCAATAGCGGAGAGAGTCTTTTGTGGACGGTTTTTCATATCGCGTCACTGCCATTAGACAACTGTAATGTTATAAATCTAAATACTCCCATACATACTACTGGTATTTATGCCAAGTCACAAAGGCTATTGCACCCTTTTATAGGTTTAAAAAATAAGCGATTACAGCTTTGCAAACGCTCATTAAAACGTGAGCTATCGATCTCTTTTATCGCCTTTAGTGAACTTTTTGCGCTGCTTGCGCTGAAGCAGTTGCTGCGCCTTTGCTTTGGTCGGTGTACTGCTTTTGTGAGCGTACGGGTTTTCGTTGAGTTTGAAGACCACGTTCAAAGGCGTGCCCTCTAATTTAAACACTTGGCGAAACTGATTTTCTAAGTAGCGCTGATAGCTTTTGGGTAGCGAGCCAGTTTGATTACCATGAATAACAATAACGGGTGGATTGTGCCCACCGATATGAGCATAGCGCAGTTTGATTCTACGACCACCAACGGTTGGTGGCGGATTTGCAGTCACCGCATCTTGCAAGATTTGCGTCAGGCGGTTGGTCGATACCTCAAACATTGAGGACTCATAAGCGCGGCGAATAGACGGGTATAGATTACCGACGCCTGTACCATGAAGCGCAGATATCAGATGCACTTTGACATAAGGAATAAAGTTAAAACGGCGATCCATCTCAATCTTGATATAGTTTTTTTGATCTGGAGTCAGACCATCCCATTTGTTGATTGCAACGACTAAGGCGCGGCCTGCGTCAAGTGCATAGCCAATCATATGCAAATCTTGATCAACGATACCCTCTTGAGCATCAATGACAATGACCGTAACGTTGGAGTCCTTAATCGCCTGCAAGGTTTTGATAACAGAGAACTTCTCTACCTTTTCATCAATCTTACCGCGACGGCGCACGCCTGCGGTATCAATTAACACATAGTCTTTGCCATCGCGCTGATAAGGAATGTAGATACTATCACGCGTCGTACCTGGCATATCAAATACCACAACGCGATCTTCACCTAATAGACGATTGACCAGCGTTGACTTACCGACGTTGGGACGACCGATCACAGCAAGCTTTAGGCCATCAGGCTCCTGTCCGTGCCCATCCTCTGGCATATCAGCAGTAAGTACCTCAAGTAGATTACCGACACCGCGACCATGACTTGCCGCCATTGGATATGGCTCGCCAAGTCCTAATGCATAAAACTCAGCAGGCGCTGAATCATGAGCGCCATCGACCTTATTGGCAACGACATATACCGGTTTGCCTAAGGTATGCAAAAACTTACCGATCTCAGCATCTGCGCCAATCAAACCTGCGCGCGCATCCACGACGAATACAATGATATCTGCCTCGTGTATAGCAGTGTGCGACTGCTCAGACATGTAATCATCGATATTGCCGCTGCCATCATCCGCCTCACCAATGCCGCCTGTGTCAACGACAATAAAGGACTTATCTTCATATCTGGCATCACCATACTGACGATCACGAGTAAGCCCTGACAAATCGGCAACCAAAGCCTGACGACTCTTAGTAAACTGGTTAAACAAGGTGGATTTACCGACGTTTGGGCGACCGATTAAGGCGACCACAGGCTTGATACTCATGCAATACTCTCTATGGTGTGCTTGGTAGTAAACACAGTAGCGGACAGGATTAAAGCGATAATGCTTTAAAGCGATAATAGATCAATAATAAAGGCATTAGGCACAATAGCAGCGCCTAATGCCTATGATAATAAAAAACAGCACTAAAAGGTAGCAATGCTAATTAACGTGCCAGTTGCCAAATAGAGGCTTGACCTGTGGTGCTTTGAGCCAGTAGACGATTATTATCAGACTGTAGCGTCGTCAATGCACCTTTGGTCTGAACACGGCTGACAATAGCACCAGTCGCTGGGTTAAATAGATGCACTACCCCATCCAAGTCACCAATAGCAATATAGTTGCCTATCATCACAGGGTTAGTGAGTTTGCGATAAGCCAGCTCGTTGCTCTCCCATAGCATCTCGCCGCTATTGCGATCATAAGCGACGACCTTGCCGTCTAAACTGGTCGCAATCACTTGCTGATTGTTCACCGCTAACGACTTTAGGCTAGCAAGCTCATTTATGTACATGACCTGCTTTGATGCCAAATCGATACCTAAAAGCTGACCGCTATAGCTGATTGCAAAAAGCTGATCGCCATCAACGATAGGCTTGCCATCAACATCACTCATACGCTCAACTTCACTACTGCCTGTGCCAACGCCTATGCGACGTGACCATTGCGGCAGACCACTATCGGTGGTGATAGCGTGCAGACGACCATCAGCTGTTGCCAAAAGTGCAGTCTTATCATCTAATAAGGTGGGCGCAGCTGTACCTCGAATGCTAATAGCGGGCACTTGAGTTGCAAACTGCCAAACCGACTGACCTGATTGAAGTACTAACCCGTGCAAAAACCCGTCGTTGGCGGACAGTATCACGCGGTTATTGGTAATGAGCGCAGGCGTGAGTACTGAGCCTGATAATTGCTGCTGCCAACGCTTGGCACCTGTTGTACTATCAAAGGCGAAAACCTGACCATTACGAGTAGTAACAATAGCAGTCTGACTAAACGCATCTACCGCCACGCCGCCTGTGATCTCATCACCGACATTCACTGACCATAGACGTTGACCAGTACTATCAAACCCTAGTAAATCACCGCCACGCGAGGCGGTAACTATCTGACCATTATCAAAACCGACCTGCAAGCTTAAAGGATCCTTTTTGCTTGCCTTTTTGTTGCCAACATCAACATTAAAGACAGGTTGTAGCACACTAATAGGCTGCGCAATCTGTACCAGTTTTACCGGATCGTTGACGACAGGCTTGATACCGCGGTTACACCCAACGACAGCAGTCGTCATAAGCGCCAGTATTGCCGCATTCATAACCGTCTTTTTGACCATGCTTTTAGAGCGAATCGATCGAGTCATTATAGGTTCTCACTACGAGTAAATGATAAATAAGTATGCAATATAAAATTATTGTGCTGTCTCTATTGCTACGCTTTGAGCTTCAGAAGAAGCAGGTTCGACACTGATTGCCTGCGGCGCAGCACTCGAGGCTTGAACCAGACTCGCCTGCTCAGTGATAGGATCAGGTACCACACCCAAACTCTCCATTTTCAGTGCTAATACTGCACGAATTTCCTTACGCTCTCGTAACAACTCCCAAGCATTATTGTAGGCTTGAATCGCTTCATCTTGCTTATTTTGTGCCAAGTAGATATCCCCTAACAACTCTTGCTGACTGGCTTCAAACGAGATTGGGAACTCGTTATTAGCGGCAGACAAGGCGCTATCGGCATCACCCATAGCAAGTAGGGTTTCGGCATAACGCAATTGAGTGATCGCCTTTAGACCTGCGTCACCCAAATCAATAGCCAATGCCTTTTGTAGCGTCTCGCTAGCACCTTTAAAGTCATCGTTGTCAGCTTGCGTACGCGCCTTTATCATCAGCGCTTGCCAAGCATAAACAGAGTCGCCATGAGTTTGCACTAAAGTGTCAATGTTTTGATTAAGCTGAGTGCGACTATCTGCAATCGCGGCCAAAGCATCCGCCTCTAAGTCAGGATTTTGCGACGCCAAATTAACCTCTTCATTGAGCCTTTGAATATCAGCGTACTGATCTGCGGCAACGGTATCTACGCGCGCATGGTTATTCTGCCAGTACGTCCAGCCAAAATAGCCTGCCAATGCGAGCAAAATCACAGTGATAATATTGCCACCATACTTTTGCAAAGCCTGCATTGAGTTATCGGTATTTGGTGAATTGGGGTTCAATGCCATGATCATCTGCCTACTAAATTATTAAAAAAGTATCGCGGTACAAATGCAGCTTTACTATTGTCGCTAAATTTAATTGTCACTAAATCGAAAAATTATCCGTACTAGATAACCACTGCTGCTCGACCGTCTGCTGCTCGCCTGTTTGCATATTTTTGATGCTAATGGTCTGCTCATCAAGCTCTTGCTGTGCGATAATAACGGTCAATCTAGCACCCGATTTATCCGCTTTCTTCATTTGTGCTTTAAGGCTCGTTGCCCCGCCCATTTTTATGCGCAAGTCCGCTCTATCATAGCGCAGATTTTGTGCAAAACGTACGCCTGCGCTATAGACATCAGGGTGCGCAACCACAAAGACATCACATGCAGCGACGTCGTCAAAAGGTGCGACTGCTTCTATTAATAAAAGCAGACGCTCCAGACCCATAGCGAAACCAACACCAGGCTCAGACTTAGCAGGTTTGTCAGTATTCATAGATTTTAGCTGACCGATTAACCCATCATAACGCCCGCCTGCGCACACCGTCGCCTGACTACCAAGCTTATCAGTCACCCATTCAAAGACGGTTTTGTTGTAGTAGTCAAGGCCCCGTACCAAATGCGGGTTAATCTCGTACTCAATGCCCAACTCATCTAAATAAGCTTTGACTTGTTCAAAGTGAGCTGTGCTTTCATCACTCAAAAAGTCAGCAAGCTTTGGCGCATCCGCTAAGAGAGCCTGCGTGCTCGCCTCTTTACTATCCAATATCCGTAGTGGATTGGTACTCAAGCGGCGCTTGCTATCTTCGTCGAGCTGATCTTGCTTATCAGTCAAATAGCTAACCAGCGCATCACGATAAGCATGGCGCTCATCACTCTCGCCTAAACTATTAAGTTGCAGCTGCATCTCGTCTTTGAGACCCAGCTTTTGCCACATAAGATAAGTCATAGCAATCAGTTCAGCATCGGCATCAGGTAGCGCACTACCAAAGCTCTCGACACCGAGCTGATGAAACTGACGATAGCGGCCTTTTTGCGGACGCTCATAACGAAACATGGGCCCTATGTACCACAATTTGGGTGCATCGCCGCGCAATAAGTTATGCTCGATGACCGCGCGTACCGCACCTGCCGTACCCTCTGGGCGCAAGGTAAGCGGCGTTGGTGGCTCAGACTTATCAATGAAGCTATACATCTCTTTTTCGACGATATCGGTTGCGCCGCCAATCGCTCTTGCAAACAGATCTGTCTGCTCAACGATAGGCAAACGGATATGTTCATAACCATATCTAGCGAGTACTTCTGCTAGTATTTTCTCTAAACGTAGCCATTTTGCCGCTTGTTCTGGCAAGATATCGTTAAACCCTTTGATCGCTTTTATCATGGTGCCTTTATATCCCTAAGAATCACTTGTACTTTATCATTATTATTTAGTGCTAGACTATTTAGTGCTAGTTTTTAAGCTACTCAACTGCTTATCCGACTCTGATAATCTCATTTTCGCGTGCTTTGGCAAGCTTATCAGCATGCTCACGCACCATCGTTTCGATTTCATCAACTAAGTTGGTGGTATCAATCAGATGACTCTTCTCGCCCATGCGGTAGACTAAAGATTTGGGCGCTGCACCTACAATTCCTATATCCGCCTCTTTAGCTTCACCTGGGCCGTTAACCTTGCAGCCTATAACCGATAAATTCATCGGCTCGCGTATATCCTCTAAACGCGACTCAAGGGCAGTCATGACTCTAATCACATCAAACTCTTGGCGCGAGCAGCTTGGACAAGCAATAAAGTTAACGCCATTTGAGCGAATATTAAGGGACTTTAGAATATCAAAACCTATCTTAATTTCTTCTTCAGGCTCTGCGGCGAGCGATATACGAATCGTATCGCCAATACCATCAAGTAGTAAACCGCCTAATGCAATAGCTGACTTGACCGCGCCAGTACGATAGACGCCCGCTTCAGTCACGCCCAAATGCAGCGGATTATCAATCTGCGCAGATATCAGGCGATACGCATCCATCGTCAAAAATACATTACTGGCTTTGACTGAGACTTTGTATTGATCAAAGTTTAGACGATCTAAGATATCGATATGACGTATGGCCGACTCAAGCATCGCTTCCCCAGTCGGCTCGGTGTATTTGCGCTGAATGTCTTTTTCGAGCGAGCCTGCGTTGACACCAATACGAATCGGAATATTATGATGACGAGCACAAGCGACTACTTCACGTACCTTGGCATCGCTACCGATATTACCTGGGTTAATACGCAAGCAATCAGCGCCCGCCTCTGCTACTGCTAAAGCAATTTTATGATCAAAATGTACGTCGGCAATTAGCGGCACACTAACTAATTTGCGAATCTTGCCAAAGGCTTCGACCGTATCCATCGTCGGCGTCGATACGCGCATCATATCAGCCCCAGCCTCAACGCAGCGCTCAATCTGAGCAACGGTAGCCGCAACATCGCAGGTGTCAGTATTGGTCATACTTTGTACACTAATGGGCGCGTCGCCACCGATTGCCACATCGCCAACATAGATTTTTTTGGTTTGACGACGGTTAATAGGTGTAGGCATAGACATATAAACATCCTTTATTTAAAAATCGCAATCGATTGATACCGCTAAGCTTGGCGTTTTATTTAAGCTTATAAGCTTATGGATTTAAGATAAAGCTGGCTTGGTCGCCCGCTGCATACTCATCCATAGCAACTGGCTCTTGATTAAACGTCATGCTAACACCCGCGGTATCACTGATATTGACGTTCAAAGGTGGCGCGCCTAAAAGCTCATAAGTACCCGCAGTCTGATCACCTGTCATAAGGCTACTGCCTGCAGCGTCTGTAATATTGACGACGACTGGATCGGTAATACTGACCACAAGTGGCAAGCGAGCATTAGTCGTAGGCTCACCTAAATTAAGCGCCGATCCTGAAGCGCCAACCGTATCTTGGTTATCGATTGCAGCGCCTTGAGTCTGCTCAGCGGCTGAAATATCCTCTGATAGCGGCGTTGGCTCTTGAGCGTTATCGCTGGTAGCATTGCTCACCATACGATACAAGAATATCGCTAGGATAATTAGAGCAATCACAGCGATAACAAGCATAGGATTAAAACGGATACGATTGTGCGTATCGCGCTGCAAAGTACCCATAGGTCTAAGTGGCGAGTCGATATTGTTGATCGAGTGCTGTTTGAGCTCGTTAGGGTAAGCGGCATCAAAACTATCTGCGACTTTGATTGGATCCAAATCTAAGAACTTAGCATAATTAATCGCAAAACCACGCGCAAAAGCAACCTGCGGCAAATCAGAGAAGTTCTCATTCTCCAATGCTTGCAGGTGACGCTTTAATATAAATAGCTCGCTAGCAGCCTCGTCTAAACTGATCTGCTTTGATGCTCGCGCCTGCTGCAACATAGCACCGAATGATCCCTGAGCGCCAGATGATTGATGTGATGAAGGGGTGGTCATTTCCATGGAGCCTCTGGGTTATTAAGCCAATTCTTAAGTTGTTTTGCTTCATCGCTGAGTGGATAAGCGGATAGAAGTTGCTGCGCTAATTGCTGGCGCGTTGATATCTGGTTTTGTGCGTCAGCAAGTTTGATGCCTTGAAGCATAAGTCGTGGACTTACGCCTTGCCCTTGCACCAATATTAAAGTTTCATCATAGAGTCGTTGTGCTTGCTGTACGCGCTGCTGCTCAAGGAGCAGATCAACCAGCTCGATATGGGCAATAATACTACTACGGTTACCGTCTAGTGCGCGCAAAAATGCTTTTGCTGCAGCTGGATTATCATTGAGCTGAAGGTAGGTGCGCCCCAAATTTTCAAGCGCGCCGATCCGGCCTTCGTAACCGAGAGTCGCGCCTGCAATCTCAAACTGCTCAGCGGCTTCCTTATAGCGATCCATCTGTGATAAATAAACACCGTAGTTGTTACGCGCCTGCACAAAATCAGGATCTAAGGTGATCGCCTTTTTAAAATACTGATCCGCCTTTTGCAAATTTATGCGGCTGCCTTCTTGCTGTAACAAAACGCCCATCATATCATAGGCAGGCGCGTACCTGCTATCGGCAGCAAAAGCTTTTTCGAGTTGTCGCTGCGCGGTATCCAGCTCATTTTTTCGGATATATTGCGCAGCAAGCGTGGTACGAACGCGCGCCACTTCCTGCTTATCGACACTACGATTATCGCTTGCCTGCGTTGTGGTCTGATAACGCGTACCACCGAGCAAGTCTGTATTTTGACTGCTCTGACACCCTGCCATAGATAAGAGAACGACACTTGCCGTCACCAATTTATAAGTCGCAAAGCTTTGTCTACAGTGTGTACTTTTATGAGTTAAAAAAGAGCATTTGGGCTGATATAAGTATTTAAGCATCATTAAAGCTACCATTAAACGATTATTCAAAACAGGTTTTTCACCTTAGTTATCGCGTGCAGCTTAGGCACTCTAACGCGATAAGATCTTTGGTGATTGTCAACACTGTGAAACGGTGCAGCATCAGTTTAATAGATTTGCAGTCTATAAGTACAATTTACTTTGCCAAGTGAATATTATACTGTCATAAAAAGACAACTTACTAGCCTCAGCTCTCTTCTCTATCTTTAATACTTTGTTGCCACGCCGCTGAGCGCCGAGTACGATCAGCCACCTGTCCGACCAATTGACCACAAGCGGCGTCAATATCATCGCCACGCGTCTGACGTATAGTACAGACAAAACCAGCTTCGCTTAAAATATTGCTAAAGGCATGAATGCGATTATTACTTGATTTGTCGTAATTGGCATGTGGGAACGGATTAAACGGAATCAGATTTATTTTACTAGGCAGATCACCCAGTAAAGCGACTAATTCCCGCGCGTGCTCGTTACTGTCGTTGACGCCATCTAACATGACATACTCTATCGTCACATGTTTTTTGTGGCGTGGATTGACCTCATAGACATAGTTGCGAGCAGCGGCCATCAATTGCTCAAGCGGGTACTTTTTATTAATAGGTACCAGCTCATTACGTAGCTCGTCATTTGGCGCATGCAGGGATATAGCGAGCGCCACATCGATATCTTGTGCCAGCTCATACATCTTGGGCACCACGCCTGAGGTTGATAAGGTCACGCGGCGCTTGGATAAGCCATAGCCATGATCACTGAGCATCAGCTCCATAGAGCTAACCACAGGGGTGTAGTTGAGGAGCGGCTCGCCCATGCCCATCATCACCACGTTAGTGACGTTGTTCTCCCACAAACTATGATCGACATGCTTTAAGCTGTCATTGTCATCAGTCATATAAGAGGCATTAGCGACCCACAACTGACCTAATATCTCAGCGGCACTCAAATCACGCTCAAAGCCTTGTTTGCCGGTGCTACAAAAACTACAGTCCAGCGCGCAGCCCACTTGTGAGGATATACATAAGGTTTTGCGGCCGTTTTCTTTACTGTCATCTGCCGGTATCAATACGGTCTCAACCAAAGAGCCGCCTGTGACTTCAAACACCCATTTACGCGTGCCATCGTTACTGTACTGACGATGAATTACCTTTGGCGGCGTCACGCAGGCATTTTGTGATAATTTATCACGTAAGGATTTACTTAGATTGGTCATCTGATCGAAGTCAGTGACACCGTGCTGATAGATCCATTTAATGACTTGGGTGGCGCGAAACGGCTTCTCGCCTATACTCTTGAAGTACTCGGCCAGTTGCGCTTGCGTCATACCAAGTAGATTGGTCTTGGCTTTTGCTTCGTCTACTAGCTTGATACTTGTAGTCTTGGCAGGGACATGCTGAGTCGGCGCTTGAATGGTTTGAATCGTTGACATAATAAATACCTTTTTTGCACCCACTCATAAGCGGCGCAAGTATTGAGATGCAAGTATATAAATCATCATGCTAGAAATGCGGCATAAGCAATCCGTTATGAGCGTGCTTTTTGTATTGGATAATAGAACATGCTGATAAGGGATTGATAACGCTATGTAAATACAGATGATGAGGCAAATGGTCGCTAATTTCAACAACAAAGCGCTAAAACGGCTTATACCCATAAGATATAAGCCGTTTAAATATTCTATATCGCTTTAGTGGTTACCAGCGATACAAATTAACGGGTACGCGCACAGACTTCATCATCGTTGAAGAAGTAGCTGATTTCGCGCTGAGCAGATTCTGCTGAATCTGAACCATGTACCGCGTTTTCATCGATGCTGCTAGCAAAATCAGCACGGATAGTGCCTTTTTCCGCATCTTTTGGGTTGGTTGCGCCCATGATTTCACGATGACGAGCGATAGCGTTTTCGCCTTCTAGTACTGATACGAGTACTGGACCTGACATCATGAATGATTTTAGATCGTT
>NZ_JBQQFC010000024.1:0-20001 GCF_052258445.1 Psychrobacter sp. T6-1 | reverse complement strand
TCATATTCATATTGACGCGGTAATTGCTCTCAAGATCGGTGCTGGCAAACAGATGACTCATGACGCGCTGGACGTCAACGCGTGTAGATTTAAGTTCTAAAACAATACGGCAAGCGTTTTCGTGATCGGACTCATCATGGATATCGACGATCCATGGCAGTTTTTTATCGGTCATCAGGCGGGCAATTTGCTCTTGAATCTTGTTGCCTGAGACTTGGTAGGGCAGAGCGTCGATGATAACGAGATTTTTCTCTTTTGGGTCAACATAAAAGGTCGCGCGCATCTTATAGCTACCGCGTCCCGTCTCATAGATCGCTTGCAAGTCTTTTTTGCTAGTAATGATCTCAGCAGGGGTGGGTAGATCAGGCGCAGGTATCGACTGGGTAAGCTGTTTGACCGATAGATCGGGGTTTTTAAGCAGGCGAATAGCCGCGCGTACCACTTCATTGAGATTGTGCGGCGGGATATCGGTCGCCATACCGACGGCGATACCTGTGGTGCCATTTAATAAAATATTGGGCAGGCGCGCGGGCAGAGTGATGGGCTCTTGCATGGTGCCATCGAAATTATCCTGCCAATCGACGGTGCCTTGACCCAGCTCGCTAAGCAAAGTATTGGCGTAGGCGGACATTTTGGCTTCGGTATAACGCATGGCAGCAAAGGATTTGGGATCATCAGGGCTACCCCAGTTGCCTTGTCCGGTGATCAGCGGATAGCGGTAGCTAAACGGCTGCGCCATTAGCACCATCGCCTCATAGCACGCGCTATCACCGTGCGGATGATATTTACCTAAGACGTCACCGACGGTACGCGCGGACTTTTTGGCTTTGGCGGAGGATTTAAGCCCCAGCTCGCTCATGGCATAGACAATACGGCGCTGCACGGGTTTGAGACCGTCAGCGATGTTGGGCAGCGCGCGATCCATAATGACATACATGGCGTAGTTGAGGTAGGCTTGTTCAGTGAATTCGGCGACAGAGCGGCTGTCCATCGGCTCGCTAGATAAGATAGGATCAATAACATCAGACATAGAGTAGGGTTCGCTTTTATTTTAATGAACAAAAAAGATACCCTATCCTAAAGCAAATCAAAGCAATTAAAAAGCGATATAACACAGTATACGACAAGGCATGACGCTTGTTTTTTATAAAAGAATTTGGCTGATTGATGGTGATATAAAGGGCTACTTTGAGCAGTAAATAAGTCATATTATTTAAGCTAGTAATCGACGATACATGCAGATTGCAGATGATTATTTATTGTAAAGCTACTAGGTTTATAACAAACAAATGTATAGCCAAAAAACTTGTGAATGAGTAGGTTTTAGTAATGCAAACATTTGATTTTACTGATAAAATCAATAGAAAGACGCTTTTGCATACTGGCATAACAGTTTTTTGTGTTGAGTAGTTAATACAAAGTGTGTATGTTAAAGAACAATAGGGTAAACAAGTACTATTTATTACCATTTTCCTTACTTATCGCTACAGGTTGCAGTCATTTATTCGCTTGCCTTAACAGGCTATTAGCGTCTTTTTGATGCACTTGTATCAAACAGGGCAGTCATACTACATTTACTAGGAGCAACAAGATTATGGACAATCAAGAAAACGTCAATCGCAACAACGATAAAGTTTGGCTAAAAACCTATGAAAAGCTTGGCATGACTTATGATATCGATATGCCAGCTGATAACACTTCACTTATTGATATCTTTGAGCAAAGTTTTGCTAAATATGGCAGTAAGACCGCTTATGTCTGTATGGGCGCTAGCATTACTTTTAAAGAAGTTGATGAGCAAAGCAAGCAAGTCGCTGTTTATTTGCAGTCGCTTGGCCTGACTAAAGGCGATAAAGTCGCAGTCATGATGCCAAACATTTTGCAACTGCCAGTATCTGTCATTGGTGTCTTGCGTGCAGGTTTGACCCTTGTCAACGTAAACCCTTTATACACTACCAAAGAGCTTGAGCATCAACTTACAGATTCTGATGCCAAAGCACTAATCATGGTCGAAAACTTCGCTAAAACTTATCAAGATATCGGCCGTGATGTGGTTGATAATGTCGTCATCACTGGTATGGGCGACATGATGGGTACGCTCAAAGGCTTTATGGTCAATACTGTCGTACGCCATGTCAAAAAGATGGTACCTAATTATAGCATCGCCAAAAGCATCAGCTTTAAGAACATGCTGAAAAAAAGCCCTGCGCGTAAATACAAGCGTCCTAATGACATTATGCTCAATGATGTTGCTGTCCTACAGTACACAGGTGGTACAACAGGCGTGGCTAAAGGCGCGATGCTCACGCACAAAAACCTCATTGCCAACTTAGTACAGAGCAACACCTTCTTAGGTAGTGCTTTTGATGAGTTCGATGCCAAAGGCGAGCAGGCTGTTATTCTGACCGCCCTGCCGCTATACCATATTTTCTCGTTTACCGTTTGCGGTATGTTTGGGATCTATCGTGGCTGCGTCTGCTTACTAGTGCCAAACCCTCGCGACCTTGATAGCTTAATGAAAGCGTATAAAGGCAATCCACCCGCCTTCTTCCCAGCGGTCAACACCTTGTTCAATGCACTGGCTAACAACGAAGAGTTTAAAGCCATGGATCATAGCAAGTTGCAGATGTCGATGGGCGGCGGTATGGCAGTTGTGAGCGCTACAGCTGAGAAATGGCGCGAAATCACGGGCAACATTATCCTACAAGGTTATGGCTTGTCTGAGACGTCACCCGTGGCTACTGCCAATCCGCTAAGCAGCACAGAGTTTAGTGGCACTATCGGCGTTCCTATGCCAGGTACTGAGATTGCCATCATCGATGAAGAAGGCAACGAAGTCGAGATCGGCGCGCGCGGTGAGATTGGTGTTCGTGGTCCACAGGTGATGAAAGGTTATTGGCAGCGCGAAGATGCGACCAATGAGGTGATGACGCCAGATGGTTATTTTTTAACTGGTGATATCGGTATTATGGACGAAGACGGCTATGTCACTATTGTTGATCGCAAAAAGAACATGATCTTGGTTTCAGGCTTTAACGTCTATCCAAACGAAGTCGAAGAAGTCATGTCTGGTCATCCAAAAATCTTGGAGTGCGGCGTTATCGGTATTGAAGATGAAAAGAGCGGCGAGATACCAAAGATTTTTGTTGTCCGTAACGATGCAAGCTTGACCAAGCAAGAAGTATTGGATTATGCGGTAGAGAATCTCACAGGCTATAAGCGTCCGCGCCATGTTGAGTTTATCGATGAGTTGCCAAAATCAAACGTCGGCAAAATCTTGCATAAAGACTTACGCGTACTCGAAGAGCAAAACACTGCTAAAGGGTAATCGCTACCCTTATCGGAACGGCTATATCTAGCGTATTTGCAAAATAACGCTAAAAAAAGACAGGGTCTCAATGAGAGGCGCTGTCTTTTTTATGCCTTACTATCAAGGACACGCATAGAGAAATTTTGCATAAACTGCTATAGTTCTGGTCATTACTTGCCTGCTATTATTTGAGGCGTATTGCACCGCTGCAGTATTATTAATTAGGAATTATTATGACAAACCATACCGATAATCAAAACGCTGACCAGAAGGCCGCAGATGATAAAACAACAAAAAATACCCAAGCAAAGCCTAAAACCACTGAATTCCCTAATATGCCAACGATACCTAGCGATCGACCTTGGCTGAGCGCTTATGAGCGCTACGGCATTGATGCCACCATCGATATGCCCGAAGATGACACGTCTATGATCGAGGTGTTCGAGCGTAACTTTCGCCGCTACGGACAAAAAACTGCTTATATCTGTATGGGCGCATCGATCACCTTTAAGCAGTTAGATAGGTACAGTCGCCAGATTGCAAGTTACCTGCAATCATTGGGGTTAGTTAAAGGTGATAAAGTCGGCGTCATGATGCCTAATATCTTGCAATACCCTATCGTCGCGCTCGGCATCATCCGTGCTGGTATGGTGCTCGTCAATATCAACCCGCTCTACACCAGTCGTGAGCTGTCGCATCAGTTGCATGACAGCGGCGCTAAAGCCATCTTTATTGTTGAGAACTTTGCAAAAACCTATCAAGAAGCAGAGGACAAAGGTAAGGTCGAACATGTCGTCGTTTGCAAAATCGGCGATATGCTCGGATCTATAAAGGGCAGGGTCGTAAACTTAGTCGCCCGTCATGTCAAAAAGATGATCCCCGCCTATCATTTGCCTAACAGCGTAAGTTTTAAAGACGCGTTGAACGCAGTTTCGGCAAGTCAATACAAGCGTCCTAATCTCAATCTCAGTGATGTGGCACTATTGCAGTATACGGGTGGTACCACAGGCGTGGCTAAAGGCGCGATGCTCTCGCATGGTAATTTGGTCGCCAATATGCTACAGATTAGCGTACTGATTAATAGCGCTTTTGAAGATGATGTGAGCAGCGATGATGTGATTTTGACCGCGTTGCCGCTGTATCATGTGTTCTCGTTTATGGTCTGCGGCATGTACGGCATGTATCAAGGCTATACTGGTTTGCTGATTCCTAATCCGCGCGATCTTGATGGTCTGATAAAAGAGATGGGTAAATACAAGCCTACCTTTATCCCAGCGGTCAATACTTTGTTTAATGGACTGGTCAATAACGAGCGTTTTGCCGAGTTAGATTTCTCTAACCTAAAAGCGTCTATCGGCGGCGGTATGTCAGTGCTGCCGAGCGTCGCAAAAGAGTGGCATGAGATTACAGGACTGCCTATCGTTGAGGGCTATGGTCTATCAGAGACCTCTCCAGTGGTCGCCTTTAACCCGATGACCATCGCTGAATTCACGGGTAAAATCGGCATTCCAGCGTCGAGCACCGATATCGTCCTTATCGATGATGAGGAAAACGAGGTTGACATAGGTGCACGCGGTGAGATCTGCGTTAAAGGTCCGCAGGTGATGATCGGCTATCAAAACCGTCCTGATGAAACGGCCCAGACGTTCACTGCTAGTGGTTATCTTAAGACAGGTGATATCGGTATCATGGATGAAAAAGGCTTTATCAAGATTGTTGATCGCAAAAAAGACATGATTATCGTTTCAGGCTTCAACGTCTATCCCAACGAGATAGAAGAGGTCATGACTGAGCATCCAGCGGTCAATGAGTGCGGCGCTATTGGTGTGCCAAGCGATGAGCGCGGCGAGGATCCTAAGCTATTTGTCGTCAAGAAGGGCGATGTCACAGAAGAAGAACTACTCGATTATGGCAAAAAGCATCTAACCGGCTACAAGCGTCCACGTCATATTCAGTTCGTTGATGAGCTGCCTAAGTCAAATGTCGGCAAAATATTGCGCAAAGAGCTGCGCAAAATGGAAGGTTTGGAGTAATCATCCATACTTAATTCAAGCGGTAGTGCAGCGATAAGGGTCAATCTTGCTATTACGCCACTGCCGCGTTAGGATATCTCACTTATTCAATCACTTATAACACTGCACTTGTTATGACGTCACACTAGGAATATTTATGCGCAATGATAACCGCGAGCTGAACCAACTTCGAGACATTAGCTTTGAGCGTCACTATACCAAACATGCTGAAGGCTCCGTGCTCGTAAGCTTCGGTGACACCAAAGTTTTGTGTACGGCGAGCGTCGAGTCAGGCGTACCGCGCTGGCTCAAAGGCAAAGGTAAGGGCTGGATCACCGCGGAATACGGTATGCTACCGCGCGCAACCAATACCCGCAATCAGCGTGAAGCGGCTCGCGGTAAGCAATCAGGACGCACTCAAGAGATTCAGCGCTTAATCGGTCGTAGCTTACGGGCGATGATAGATCTAAGCAAATTGGGCGAAAATACCATTTATCTCGATTGTGATGTGTTGCAAGCAGACGGCGGGACTCGTACCGCAAGTGTCACGGGTGCTGCGGTTGCCTTAATCGACGCGCTTGAGAGCCTGCAGCGAGCCAAAAAGCTTAAAGCTGATCCTCTAATTGGTCTGGTGGCAGCAGTCTCTGTTGGTATGAAAGACGGTCAAGCCTATCTTGATCTTAACTACGAAGAGGATTCTCATTGTGATACTGATCTCAACGTGGTGATGACGCAAAAAGGCGAGTTCATTGAATTACAAGGTACGGCCGAGGACAAGCCATTTACTCGCGCGCAAGCAGATGACATGTTAATACTGGCTGAAAAAGGCATTAGCGAGCTGGTAGCTATGCAAAAGACAGCGCTTGGCTGGTAAATAATTTTGGCGAGTAAGTAGCATTTGGCTGGTAAATAGTACGGGCAGCCAGATTAAGGTTTGGCTGCTACTTTTATGATAAGACGATAGGTTCTTTATATGCTCAAGCTGACCGATGACGGCGCAAAAATCACTCTGCAAGGCGCGCCTGCTACTGCCGATAATGGGCTGTTTTGGTTCGGCTCAGCGCTACTTATCGGTGCAATCGCAGTCGCTTTGGCGATGAGCCTATTGCCAGAGCGCCTGTCTATTGGGGCATTGGCTTTGCTGGTGGTTGGTAGCTTTATCTTTAATCGCCAGCGCCAACAGCGCAAGGCGGCACAAAGCGGCATTATCAGTACAGGTACGCTATGGGTGCAGGCAGGCAAGCTTATACATGATAATCAAGGGCGGCGCGCGACCATTGCGCTTGGCATTAGCGATAAGGTGACGCTCTTTGGTGAGCAGCTACAAATATTGGACGGCGAGGGCACGCGCAAATATCATATTAGTGGTTTTGATAATGTGCAAGAGGCCAAAGCCGCCCAAGCAATACTACAAGGTCAAGCGATCACTAAGCGCAACGCTAATATCAAAATGAGTGAGCAATAGGCTTTGCGCTCTTTAACGCCGAATACTTTTTTTATTCTCTTCAATCTATTATCTTAAAACAAATCATTAGGCTCTACTCCTACCTCTTATCTGCTTTTTTACGCCTTTTATCGTCTTAAGCTTAGTAATAAGGCTTGCGATAGGCGCTATAAATGGTTTATAAGTGAAGTTAAATTATATCGACAGGGAGTGAGTCATGCCGCGTTTATCCATTTGCTTATGTAGCGCTTTATTATTGCCATTTATCACCTTACCTGCTCATGCTGATAGTATGAGTCAGCTTATTGCGCAAAAGTCGCTCTCGGTCAATACCAGTTATCAGTATCCTAGTATACAGCGCCAAGCTCCTGCGGTATTGCCCGCATTTTTGTCAGGACAGTATGACAACGTTGATAGCGAGTATTTGCCACTGCTTAGCCTTGCAGAGAGGCAAAGCAGCCCTGCTGCGCGGGAAGTGATTAGCACGGCGCGTACGATGGCGCTCAATGAGCGTACTATCGTCCAAGGCGGCTGCTGGGATTATTTAGATGCGGTGTTCAAGCGTGCTGGCGTCACGCGCGATACCGTGCATAAAGGCAAATATGGACAAGGCCCATACGCCGCGAGTCACGAGATAAAAGCAGGGGACTGGCTCTATTATATCAATCACGGCTACAACGGCGTCGAGCACAGCGGACTGTTTGTTGGCTGGACTGATAAGGCGGCAAAAGAGGCACTCATACTTAGTTACGCCGGCGAGAATCGCCGCGAGCCTGCCCGCTACCGAGTCTATGATTTGAGTAATGTCTACCAGATCATGCGCCCAACGATTTAGAAGTTAGATGTTTTTAAGCACAAAAAAGCGTCCGTATTTATTTTTTATTTAAATGAGTACGAACGCTTTTTGGTTGTCAGATTTAATATAAATTCAAAAGGGCTTTACGACGACTAAAATGACGATAATAACTAAGCCTATGACGGGCACTTCGTTAAACCAGCGCCAAAATTTATGAGTCTTATACTGCGGATTATCAACCAGTTTTTTGCGATAATAGCCGCACGCACCGTGGTAAATTGACAACAAAACCACTAAGACTATTTTGACGTGCAACCAACCTTGGGTTTTGTACACCTCCCAACCATGCACCACCATCCAAATGCCAAATATCCACGTCGCTATCATCGATGGCGTCATGATGCCGCGATATAGTTTGCGCTCCATAATCACAAAGCGGTCCTGACTGATCTTGTCCTCACTCATCGCATGATAAACGAACAAGCGCGGTAAATAAAAAATCGCTGCAAACCAGCACACCACTGAAATGATATGCGCCGCTTTGATCCAGTTAAAGTAATCTGCCATAGTGTCTGCTCGTCGCCTTTTTAGCAAAAAAGTTGTGAATTAGCGCAATAGCTTAACCTAAAGCGCCAACGGATACTGTTGTGAATTGATTGATGTCAACTTAGCAGCTTAGACAAGCGATTCGGCAAGTACGTGCGATTGATGCCCACTCATAACGTCGAGCACAGGGACATGCTTAAGTGCTCTTGGCGTGGCAAGCTGTGCGGTCAAACCCAGCTCTTGCATTAGTCTATTGTCGCTTGCTTGACTGGCATTACCAGTCGTAAGGAGCTTGTCACCATAAAAGAAGGAGTTGGCACCTGCCATAAAGGCGAGCGCCTGCTCACCATCAGATAAGCTCTCGCGTCCTGCAGACAGGCGCACATAACTGGTCGGGCAGCATATACGAGTTACCGCAATCGTGCGTATCCATTCGATCACAGACAGCTCACCCTCAGCGATTACTTTATCTCCAATAGGTGTGCCCTTAATCGGTACGAGTAAGTTGACGGGTATAGACTCAGGGGCTTTTGGCATTTTGATCAGCTCATACAGCCAGTCCACTCGATCCTCACGGCTCTCGCCCATACCGACGATATTGCCACTACAGACATTGATGCCAGAGTTGCGCACATGAGCGATGGTATCTAAGCGCTCATCATAGCTGCGCGTACTGACCACTTGCTCATAGTAGCGTCTGGAGGTATCCAAATTATGATTGTAGTAATCAAGTCCCGCTGCGGCTAATTGCTCGGCTTGATCGGCGTCGAGCATACCAAGCGTCATGCAAGTCTCAAGCCCCAAGGCTTTGACCTCTTTGACCAGCTCAGCCACATAGGGCATGTCTTTTGCGCTCGGATGCTTCCAGGCCGCGCCCATACAGAACCGCGATGAGCCTGTGGCTTTGGCGCGTTTGGCCGCGGCAATTACCTTTTGGATATCCAAGCGCTTTTCTGCTTGCAGCTCAGTCTTGTCACGGTGATGACCGGACTGTGAGCAATAGCCACAGTCTTCAGGGCAATTGCCTGTTTTGATAGAGAGCAAGGTGCTGATTTGGACTTCATTGGCTGTAAAATGCTGACGGTGAACAGTCTGTGCTTGCAATAATAAATCTGTAAGCGGTAGATCAAATAGCTCAGCGATCTGCTCGCGGCTGGGTTTAATGTGTGCTGCGTTGTTTAAGCTATTGGTTGCTGCATCACTGTTTGGGGTACTGTTTTGTCTGATGCTAGGTTCTGAAATACTAAGCAATCCTGCCATGAGTGAAGTCCTTTTATTTTAATAAACGATAAGCCTGTTTTTTTGCCATAAAAAAAGGTTGCGATACCCGTAGTATACCGCAACCTTTTAAGAACACCAGAGCGCTAATCAATCACGCCAACTTTACCCTTATTTACCGATCTTGTGCTTAGCAACGCCGACCCAATGTCCAGCGAACTGCTGAGCTTTATAAGCATATGGTTTAGCTTTTTGGATGTAGGGCTTAAGCTCTTCTGGAATAGTCGGTACGATGTGTTTGGCAAGCTTATTAAACCACATCATCAAGCTATAATCGCCTTCGATACTCAAATTGCCTTCTTGAACAGCGGTCATAAAGGCAGGCAAGCTACCTTTGGTCAACAGCTTGACGCCTGTCATTGAATCTTTAAAGTTGATCGTCAAGTCCGCTTTTTCGGCATGGCCACTACGCTGACTAAACTGTCCATTATCAAAAGTAAAGTAACGAGCAACGTCTGCCTCTTCACTTGCAATCTCGATAGTCACTTGACGATCAGCCAATAGAGCCGCGACTTCTTCGTTGTCGCTATCAGCAAGCATGGACAAGCGGTAGCCAACAACAGCCAATAGCACATCTAATGGGTCAGATTTGATATCTAAAACAGGTATAGTAAACATAGATAAGCTCCTAATATATGTCAAAAGGTGGATGAGCGATAAAATGAAGCGTAGTTTACTATACTTATGTCACCCAAGTATCAACGATTAGTGTCTATTACGTCATTAGGTAAAATTAGATTGAAACAAAGATTGGGTCTGAGAAGTATAACTCGCTTGCACTACTGAAAGCGCGGGGTGTAATCATCATCGTATACAGGACTATGCTCAACATAACGGGCGGCTTTAAGCTCACGCTGCTCTTGTAAGGCTGTGCTGACATCCTCGTAGCGAATAGCTCTGTATAGCACCCACAGCCCCAGCGGCACCCAACTAATACCCATCGCCAGCACGTAGCTGTGCCACTCAGTGAGTACAAACCAGCTCGACACCAAACCACTTATCGCCTCAACCGTTAGCCAATATCCCATACCGCCGAGCAAGTACCAAAGTAGCCAGCGCTGTGAGGACAATGCTAATACCACAACCAATCCTGCCAGCAGACTCAGACCGAGTATCGTAGTGCTATTTATACTTAGTGCGTCAAAAGAAAATATAGTCAACAACATCATTCATCTCGCTTACAAAGGTGAATTTCAATAACACCATTATGAAAGCAAAACGGATAAAGAAGAAGAGTCATAAGGCGACTTTGCGACAACCGTTGACGTCTGATTTGAGCGCGCTAAATCACAACTATAGCAAAGCCAATCTTTGCTTAAGCTCGCCCGTTTTGACGTCCCCACCACGACAATAAAGATACCAATACCGCGCCTAATAGCATCAAGCTTATCGTCATAAACCACTGCGCGCCAGCAGGGTATTGCCACGGCATAACGTTATGTACCGCATCGTTATGCAAAGCATTCGTTATCGATATTTTCCACGGCCAGACTTTGACTAAAGAGCCTGCGATAAACCCTGTTAAAAGCGCTAAAGTCGCCTGATAGTAACGCGACAATAGCCACTTAAGCACGCGCGTAAACAGTAATAGACCCGTTGCCATACCAGCGACTACTGTCAATATAACTGTTATATTCATGGTGCTGACGGCCTCTAACACCGCATCGTAAGCACCAAGCAAGAGCAGAATAAACGAGCCTGAAATACCAGGCAATATCATCGCACAAATTGCGATAGCACCTGCAAAAAATAGATAGGGCAGACTAGGTGCTGAACTCAGCAGGGGCAAACTACTAACGCCAACGGCGACTACCAGACCGATAATAAATAAGCTTGCTCGGCCTATATTCCAGCGCTTGATTTCGGTCAGTAAAATAACGACCGTCGCTGCTACTAAACCAAAGAAAAACGACCAGATCAATAAGGGCTGATTGTCCAGCAAATGCTTAATCATACCTGCCAAAGCAATAAAGCTAGTCACAATACCTAAGAGCAGACACACCAGAAAAGTTGCATCAACCTGACGCCAAACGTCACCGACACCTTTGATACCGCCGCGCTGACGGAACACGCCCCACAAACTTGGACCAATACGGCTAATGGCATTGATAAGACGCTCGTAGATGCCTGATATCAGCGCTATCGTACCGCCAGAGACGCCCGGTACAATGTCGGCTGCGCCCATAGCAATGCCTTTGACATATACGCCAAGCAACTGCTTTGGGCTGTCATCATAGGTAGGATGAGTATCTAAAGCAGGGTTTAGGTTAGCGTTTAAGTGCGCGTCTGAGGTGGTATCAGTTGTGGCAGGCGGTGTGTCTGGCTGCGGTGAGGGTGATGCCGTCATGGACATTCCTTTAGGGTGGTAAGTGATCAAAGTAGGGATGAGCATTGAAAAGAGTGAGAAGTATAAACGATATCAAGTATAAACAATAAGCCAGATGAACGGTTATATCGTCCATCTGACTTATCTTTAAAAACTTGTCGCTACGCTGAACTATCGTTAAATTCGATATGGATTATGCAGGAATAAAAGCAGGGTAGCCAAGCGCGTATAGAACGCCTTCAAGTCCTGTAACATTGATTGCCGCATCAGCGCGCGCTTGTACAATAGGTTTGGCGCGGTAAGCGACGCCCAAATCGGCATCTGCCATCATCGGTAGATCGTTTGCACCATCACCGACGCAGACCACTTGCGACATAGCAAGCCCCAAGCGCTCTGCGGTATGAGCGACGATAGCTGCCTTTTTATTACCATTCACGATAGGCATCTGAACATGGCCTGTAACCTCGCCATCTTCGATATCTAAGTGATTGGCGTGTACTTCATCAATGCCTAACTGCTCGGCGATATAATGCGCAAAATACGTAAAGCCGCCTGAGACCAATACCGTATGATAGCCCAGAGCTTTGAGGGCGCTGATTGTCGCGCGCGCCCCTGTCGATAAAGTAAGACGCGTACAGATATCATCCAAGACATCTGTTGACAGCCCTTGCAACAACGCCACACGCTGCACGAATGACTCATCAAAATCTATCTCGCCGCGCATAGCCGCTTCAGTAATGGTCTCGACTTGATCGCCAACGCCTGCCGCTTTTGCCAGCTCAACGATAACTTCTTGCTCAATCAAGGTTGAGTCCATATCAAAGCAGGCTAGCTTGTGCGTGCGCAGCATATGACCGACCGAGAGAATATGACAGTCAACCAGCTCTGCGCTACTGGTTTGAGTACTGCTCTCTTGCGTGCTATCGTTTTGAGCTAAACTATTTTGAGTCAAACTATTTTGAGCCAAACTATTTTGAGCTAAGTCATGACGCAGTCGAGTGGTTAATTGATCATCAATAATGTGCGCGGCGGCACTGGTCTTGGCAGGATGCATCAAAGTATCTGTGACGGGCACCAATAAATAGCGATACACTTGCACGGAGACAAAAGGCGGGCGAGCAGTCGCTTGCGTGGTATCGATATCATCGATAGCGACCTCTACAAAATGCGCTTGGGTATCCTCAGCGACAGTCACTAAGTGCCAATTAGGCTGCTCATCCACCCACGATTGCACATAGTGATGAATATCGAGCGTGGGTATGTGAGAGGGCAAAACGACGATAAGCGCAAAAACAGGAAGCGATTGCAAAGTGTCAAAATCTTGCAAGTGCGTATCTTTGGGTAAAAGTGAGGCGATAGAGTCGACGGCCTGCTGCCATGCTTTGCTGTCTTTTGGTAACGAGTAAGGTGTGTTTTTTGGCATGGCTCAATTGTCCCTTGTATGCTGATATGAGACTAGGAATAATAACAGTTTTACAGCGTAGCGCCTATAGATACGCTAAAAAGTAAAAATGATGTAAAAATTGTTTTACAGTGGATTTATCGCACGCCATAACGACGACGATAGTGATATAGTAGCCATAGTTTATGACAGCGGCTCTTTAAAGAGTGATACTCTTTAAGCCATAGCTCTTTAGAGCTTAATAACCAGCAAACGCCTCTTTGAAAACGAGTACTTACGTCGTTTTTTAATTTTAATTATTCAAAAAGTTTATCCTATCATGATGTATTTAGCGCCGCGGCAAGGGTTGTTTGCCATTATTATTCTGGTTAGTTTTTGTCTGCAAACTTTGCTACTAGTCATTAGTACTGATCAGCAGTTGTCCAAAAGCCGTGCGCAAAAGGGCGAGCAAATGGTCGCCCAGCTCATTGACGAGGCTAGGCTGGCTTTAGAGAACAAAGACCGCGTCAGCTTAAGTGTGATTGCCAATCGCTACACCAGCGAGCAAGACGTCGCTCGCATCGTGATTAAGGACAGCAACGATGAGCTACTCGTACCTGTCGGCAACGCGCCTATGCAACAAGGCGATACCATTCGCAAAATGGCGACCAAAGGCGATGCAGTAATTGGTAGTGTGGCCTTAACTCTAAAAGATATTAGTAAGGGCGAGATCATCGCTATGCAGTGGCCGTTTGTGATCGGCTCATTACTGCTGCATCTGTTTTTGTGGTTGCTCTATGGTTATGTCGCTCGCCCAACTAAAGAACAAATCAATACCCTAAGTCATGAGATTCAAGACCTGCACCGTGATCGCTATAGACAAGAGGGGCAAAACCTTTATAATCGCCGTGCTGTGTCCGGTAGTGTTGATGATACTGAAGCTGTAGAGCAAAAATCAGCGGATAGCAGCCTTGTTAGCACCAATACCAAAGATGCTAAAATCAAAAACGATACCAAAAAAGGGGTTAGTGCTGCCAGCATCCACGATGAGCTCAATGCCTACCTTAAGTCGCAACAAAACCCTGATGCAAATCGCGAACAAGCTGTAGATGTGCCAAATACTGCTGGCAGTGACTCCAATGTCGATCAGGGTTCTAATACCTCAACTCACGCAGCATCTGAGCCTAATAAAACATCGAAGCTGTCCTCTGCTCGCACTTTCGATCATGTCAGCGTACAGATTATGCTCCATGACGAATTCAATATGCTTGAGCGCTTGGCGCCTGAGATGCGCGCGCCTTATTTAGCGCTTTGTACTCAGCTGCTTAATCAAGCTATGAACGAGCTGCTCAGATTACCGCTACTGCTCGGCGTGAGCGCTATCAATGAGCCACATTTTGATGATAAGGGCGCAGCTATCGCTCTGCTAAAGGCAGATAATAGCCATGCTAAAGTGGCGCTAGCGGGCGTGATGCTCGCCAAGCTATACCTGATGCTCAACAAGATCATTCATGACAAGCATATTGAGCTGGCGCGTTTTGCTTTGCCGGCAAAAGCAGGCGTCAGTGACAAGGTGCAGCTACAGGCCATGACACAGCTGCTTGAGAGCATCGGCAGTAAAGAGCAGATGCTTATTTTGTTGCCAAACGCCGGTCTCAAACAGATTGCAACCCATGTAAAAGTTAAGAGCGTGCAGCGTCCAACGACAGTCTATGAGCGTGAGTGCACCATCTTTGATGGTGGCAATGACGCCCTGATTCAGCGCCTCGCTGATGTGCGCAATGCCGTGTTGATGATAGATGAGTAATAGTTATGGTTAAAATAGTATTGACTACTTAAAGCGCGCAGGCGGCAAAAAGGATTGACAAGATTACCCTGAAACCTTATAAGGCATATAGATACTGATGTGTTTAGCAGTGACTAACATCAGTAACCCTTTTAACCTCCACCCCATAATGATAGGAGTTTGTCATGAGTGACGCTGATATTGACGACGATTTTGATGATGATTTTGTCGACGATGATGATGCAAAGATGGTAGAAGAGGCGGAGACCAGCGTCCGTACTCGTTTGAGCAGTTTAGAGAAACGTCGTTTAATCGACAACTTACTAGAAGAAAAGCGCCTAGCCAAAGAGCTAAAAGATGAGATGGACGATCTCGATGACTTTGATGACGATGATGACGATTGGGACGACGAGTAACTAACAGTATAGCAATGAGCCAGAGGCTACACATAGTCATACAATTTGTCTAATTGGCTAAAAACTTAACTGTGTTAAGCTCAATGTTACTGCGCTAAGTGACTAAAGTTACTGAAAGGCTTAGCGCCGCAGCCATTTTTGCGCCATAAGCGCTACCGATAAAGGATGATCTATTATGGACCCATTAAGTTTTGATCAACTGCTAGATTATTTGGACACGCAAGAGAGCCAGTTTGTGCTCGATAGCATCGCCACTCATGGGTTTTTGACAGCGACAATCGTAGGCCCTGAGCTTCCCAATTGGATTGAGGCGCTATTTGAAGGTCATATTAGTGAGATTCCAGCCAATGTCGTCGATGGCATCAAACGCTGGCGCGCAGCCATCTTAGCTGAGCTCAAAAACGAGACGCCAATAGAGCTGCCCTTTAATGAAGACGCAGGTAGTGAGCAAGCAATCGATTTCTCTGAGGAGTCAGATATTGTCGCTTGGTCTATAGGATTCGTCGATGCGATGTATGGCGATGATGCGAGCGATTGGTTTGCGGACGAAGAGACCAGCGATGATGTGGCGGTGCTCACTCTACCTATGATCGTACTAAGCGGTATTGATGACGAAGATCCTGAACTGGCGCAGATGCGTGTTAACGAGGACAATATGGTACAGATGGTCAACGGTATTGAGAGCAATTTGACCGAGCTGTTTTTATTGTTTCATACCAATGATTAGATTTACTTACATTTGATACAGTCACTAAAAAGGCAATACCATGGCGGTACAACTCTCCAATCTTGAGCATTTACCGAACTACCAAATCACTGAGCGCTTGGATGTGGTGTATGGCAGTACGGTGCGCTCAAAACACGTCGGCAAAGATCTGTTTGCTGGCCTCAAAAATATCGTCGGCGGTGAGCTGACCGCCTATACCGAGTTATTAGAGGAGTCGCGTCAAGAAGCGATCGATCGCATGATCATAAAAGCTGAAGCGCTTGGCGCGGATGCGGTTGTAGGTCTGCGTTTTTCGACTTCTAGTATCGCTCAAGGTGCCTCCGAGCTGTTTGTTTATGGCACAGCGGTCAAGGCGATACCTATGCAGCAGCGAGTAGATGAGTCGGCTCATCAGCAACATAGTCAGATTGGGCAAACCCCAAATCCTACGCAAACCCCAACTGATGACTTGCCGCGTTTTAATCCTTTTGGCGAATGAATAGGCTTAACGCTTTGGCGCTAAGACGACGTTAAAGCGTTGAGATAAGAGATAGTCCATGAACAACTCTATGAGCCAAATCCTAATCAACTACGCGCCGCTACTTATCTTATTTGTAGTAGGGTGGTTTTTTGGCATGCGTCATGAACGTCAGCATTTGGCGCGCTTGAAGGTGTCAGAGAACGATCTGCGTCATATTGTAGTCTCAAGCGAGCGTTTTTACCGTCCTAGCTTGTCGACAGGGACACAAGGCGAGCTGGTACTTGGTAGCGTGGTTATTGCACAAGACTACTTTAAGATGGTTATCGCCAAAATCTTAAGCCTATTTGGCAAAAACCTGACCACTTATGAAACCTTGCTCGATCGCGCCCGCCGTGAAGCACTAGTGCGAATGCGTACTGAGGCTCAAAGCAAAGGCTACAATCACGTTTACGGGCTACGCTTAGAGGTCACTAATATCAATCAGCTTGGCAGTATGGTCGAGGCTATCGCATATGGTACAGCAGTCATTAGTACTGACACTACTACTCAACCTTATAGCTAGAGCACGTTGAACAGCTAGAGCATGCCAAATAGTTATACCCTAGCACTTTGCCTACTCTCTTAATACTTACCCTCTTATTTACTTCTCAAGCCACAGATCTCATTACAAAAGCCTATAACTGACTGAGTAGTAACGCAATCAACGCCATAACTCGCCTATGACGACGCTATACTGGCTTACGTTTGCCAGTCGCTATCGCCTTTATTTTTATTGATGAAAGTGCAAAAGATAGCGCCTCAGGCGGCTCTCATAAACTGACCGATAATTGGTCTTATCTACATGGATGTAGTTATGGAAAGTGTTCAATTAGTTACCTTAGTCAATTCTGTTGTTATTCCTATCTGTCTGTTTTTGATCATGATGGGTATGGGCATGACCCTTATCACCAACGACTTTAAACGAGTATTAAAGTATCCAAAGGCGGTCAGCATTGGTCTGACCAATCAGCTTATTTTACTGCCGATTATCGGTTTTGCCTTAGCCAATATCATGCCATTACGACCGGAATATGCAGTCGGTGTTATGCTGCTCGTGCTCTGTCCTGGTGGCACGACCTCCAACTTATTTACCTTTTTAGCCAAAGGCGATGTGGCGCTATCAGTCACGATGACCGCGATTGCTAGCGTCGTTACTGTATTTACCATTCCTATCGTATTAAGCTTTTCGCTCATTCACTTTATGGGCGCAGGTTCCGAGTTTCAGCTGCCGATTGTCAAGACTATGGTGTCGTTGTTTGTCATTACTATTTTGCCTATTAGCATCGGTATGTTGATTAAGCGTTTTGCGCCAAGGGTTGCCGATAGCTCACAAGTTCTGGTCTCGCGTTTTGGCGTGATATTTTTGACCTTTTTGGTGGTGTTTTTGAGTTACGTGCAGCGAGATATCATCGTTGATGCTCTTATTGATACAGGGCCTGTATCGTTGATTCTAAATGTGGTGACGATGGCGATTGGTTACTATAGTAGTAAGTGGTTTGGTTTGAGCTTGACGCAAAGAACCTCTATCACGATGGAGGTTGGTTTGCAAAACAGTACCTTATCGATCTTTATGGCACTTACCTTATTATCGAACTACGATATGTCGATGACACCTGCGATTTATACGCTCATTATGTTCTTGACCGCAGGTATTATGGTCAGAGTATTTAGCGCTAAGTTCAGAAGAGAGCAAGCAGTCGCAGTTTAAAATAAACGACTGTTTTGAGCACTTAAAAAGCCCTATATCGTAGCGAAATACGCTATGACATAGGGCTTTTTTGATTATATATGCAATAAAAATAAGCCTGTTTTTGAATGATGACTCGCTTTAGCGTCTACGGCCATTAATACGAGCAATCTTATCGACTTTAGCTTCTTTGTCCTGCTCTTTGGCTTTGGCAATATCAAACAAAAAGGTGCGGTTTTTGAGGACAGCGACGAACACCACGCCGCCGACCGTATTGCCAGCCAGTACAATGGCTAAAAACACAAGATAGCGCCCAAGACTAACCGTATTGCCATAGAGTAGGGCGGAGAATATCTCAATATTACCGACGATACTGTGATGCAAACCCAAAAACCCAATACTTCCAGTAATCAAAGTGACGAGTAAAATACGGCTAATGGTATCGCGCGATGAGGTAACTAGCCAAGCGGCAATGCCCATCATCCAGCCAGCCAGTACGGCACTGCCAAAAATAACCCACCAGCGAAATCCCAAAATATGCTCGGCGTAAGCATCGATATCGCTTGCGCTAAATAGATGCATGTTGAGTCCTAAGCCAATCATCAGGGCGGCAAACAGACAACCGCCGACCACGTTGCCCGCGATAACAATGCCCCACAGCCGCAGTAATTTATTCACCGGTTCAATCTTATTGATAACAGGTAAACTCAGTAGTGATGTCTGCTCGGTAAACAGTAAAGATTGCCCGATAACCACGATGATAAAGCCTATCGGATACAGCAAGGAAGAGAGCACCATAGCAAAATTATTAGGCATGACCTGAGTGAGCAAGGCAAAGGCGGAGAGAATGACAAAAAAGCTAATGCCAATCTCCAGCCCTGCGGTAAAGGCACTGGTAAATAAAGAACCCAAAGAGCGATCAAAGGTCTCCTTGGCATCGATAACCTGCTCAACTAAGATACTCGCGTAACTCTTGGCTTGACTTAGATTGTCATCGCTGGCAACGCGTTTTATCGTCTCTTTGTCGGCATCGCTGATCTGCTCAGGAAAATCCTCGTCCTTGATGGTGCCATCGAGGTCTGTCGCGCCATCTGCCAAATGCTCTGATGAGGTGAGTGGATCGTTGCTCTTAGTCTGTTTGCTCTCTTGGGTCACAATACGCTCGCTTGATAACTGACTCTATAATAGACTGCTAGTGTAGAGAGTTACGCTTATAGACTATGTTAAATATTAGGGGCATTGCTGTTGTTGATTGTTAAGTCATACTCAATCGGCGCTAAATCATCTTAGCACCTAACAAAATCCTGTCATCTGCGTTAAAATCACTCTACCACTTATTATGTCTACTTTTAATTAATAAAAGATAAAACTATGAGCAATCCCAATACTAACAACTCCAATCTCACCCAATCGATTCAAGCCGCCCTTAATCAATTAGAAAACGCCTACAATCCAAGCGATGTCGAAGCGGGCATGTATCAAGACTGGGAGGATAGCGGCTACTTTAAACCTACTTTTGATCGTGATGAGTCGTTCTCTATCGCTTTGCCGCCGCCCAATGTCACAGGTTCCCTGCATATGGGTCACGGCTTTAATAATGCGATTATGGACGCGCTCACTCGTTATCACCGTATGGATGGCGATAATACGCTGTGGCAACCGGGCACCGATCATGCGGGTATTGCTACCCAGATGGTCGTTGAGCGTCGTCTGGAAGCTCAAGGTATCAAACGCCGCGACATGACCCGCGAAGACTTCATCGATAAAGTCTGGGAATGGAAAGAAGAGTCGGG
>NZ_JBQQFC010000023.1:0-20393 GCF_052258445.1 Psychrobacter sp. T6-1 | reverse complement strand
GCTCAAACCAACGCAACTTACAAGTCAAAGGTTTTTCTTAAGTTATATAGGACAATAGGTGACAACAGCGCGCTCATCTATTACAATAACGACCTCCGAGAGGTGTTGCACCGCAGCTCAAATAAGCTGTGTTAGGCTCGGCAACGTAGTACAGACTTTACAACGTCTGTGCTATGTGCAAATAACGGCACCTGCGTTTTTATTCTTTTTATCTATTCACTGATAGGAGCATATTATGGACGCAGTGTCTAACACCCCATCTGCCCATACGATCGACCCCTCTTTTACTGACTACAAAGTCGCTGATATCAGCCTTGCTGATTATGGCCGCCGCGAGATCACTCTAGCTGAAGCTGAGATGCCAGCCCTAATGGGTTTACGTCGTCGCTACCAAGATGATCAACCGCTTAAAGGTGCCAAAATCGCCGGCTGTATTCACATGACCATTCAGACTGCCGTACTTATCGAGACGCTAACCGCGCTCGGCGCTGAGGTACGTTGGACCTCGTGTAACATCTTCTCAACTCAAGATCATGCTGCTGCGGCTATTGCTGCTGCTGGTATTCCTGTATTCGCTTGGAAAGGCGAGACTGACGAAGAGTATGAGTGGTGTTTGCGTCAGCAAGTCCATGTCGGCGGCGAAGAGACAGGTCAGCTGTGGGATGCCAACTTAATCTTAGATGATGGCGGCGATTTAACCGCATTGATTCATAATGATTACCCGCAAATGCTTGACGCTATGCATGGTATCTCTGAGGAGACCACCACAGGTGTGCATCGCTTGATTGAGATGTTAAACGCGGGCACGCTCAAAGTCCCTGCAATCAATGTCAATGACGCGGTGACTAAGTCTAAAAATGATAACAAATACGGCTGCCGTCATAGCTTAAATGACGCCATTAAGCGCGGTACTGATATGTTCCTAGCGGGTCGCCGCGCCCTCGTTATCGGTTATGGTGATGTCGGTAAGGGTTCAGCACAAAGTCTGCGTCAAGAAGGGATGATTGTACGCGTCTCAGAAGTCGACCCTATCTGTGCTATGCAGGCATGCATGGATGGTTATGAAGTACTCTCTCCATATATCGATGGCGACAATACAGGTGGCGCTGATAGCATCAATACCCAGCTATTACAAGATACTGATATGATCGTCACGACTACGGGCAACTACCACGTCTGTGATAAGCATATGTTAGCAGCGCTCAAATCTGGCGCTGTGGTCTGTAATATTGGTCATTTCGATACCGAGATTGATACGCAGTTTATGCGTGACAACTGGCGCTGGAGTGAAGTCAAGCCGCAAGTTCATCAAATCTTCCGCTCTGATGATCCTAACGACTATTTGATTTTGCTTGCTGAGGGTCGCCTAGTCAATCTAGGTAATGCTACCGGTCACCCATCGCGGGTAATGGATGGCTCATTTGCTAACCAAGTACTCGCGCAAATGTATCTGTTCGATGAAAAGTTCGCTGAGCTACCAGTTGATGAGCGCTTTGATAACTTATATGTCAAAGTACTGCCAAAGAAGCTGGACGAAGAAGTCGCCGCTGCTATGGTCGCAGGCTTCAATGGTACGTTGACTAAGCTGACAGATAAGCAAGCTGAGTACCTAGGCGTGCCAGTAGAAGGTCCGTTTAAGCCTGACGCTTACAAATACTAAGAGGAGCTAATAGTGAGTAAGCCTGCTTTTTCCTTTGAGTTCTTCCCTGCCAAAACTGAGCTGGGACATGAAAAGCTACTTAGTACCTATGATGAGCTAAACAAATTGTCACCGAGCTATTTTTCGGTAACATATGGCGCGGGCGGCTCTACCCGTAGTCGCACTTTAGACATCGTACAAGCGCTATGCGCGCGCGGCGATACTGATATTGCTCCGCACATGTCTTGTATTGGCGATGACAAAATTGAGATTGCAGAGTTGCTCGATCACTACAAAAGCTTGGGGATTAATCGCCTAGTTGCGCTTCGTGGCGATCTGCCCTCAGGTCAGGTCGGTATGGGCGAGCTGCCTTTTGCACTGGACTTAGTCAAGTTCATCCGTGAGTACTCAGGTGATCACTTCCGTATTGAGGTGGCCGCTTATCCTGAGATGCACCCGCAAGCGCGCAGCTTTGACTTTGATGTTGACAACTTGGTCAAAAAGTACCAAGCAGGTGCCGATGCTTCGATTACGCAATTCTTTTATAACGCCGATAGCTATCTGTATTTGCGTGATACGTTAGAGAAGCGCGGTATTGATACTAATGCTCAGCCCTTGGTCGCCGGTATTATGCCGATTACCAACTCTAGCAATTTGATTCGCTTCGCCGATAGCTGCGGCGCTGATATTCCGCGCTATGTCCGTAAGCAGCTTGCGGACTTTGGTGATGATCGCAAAGCGATTCGTGAGTTTGGCTATGATGTGGTTCATCGTCTTTGTGAGCGTTTGATCTTAGAGGGCGTACCTGCCATGCATTTTTATAGCATGAACAAGGTTGAGCCAAACAAGCGCTTGGTTGAGTCATTGGGCCTTGTGACATCTGCCACTGCCTAATTAAGTATTACTCTTATTTTATTATTGAACTGGTACTCTTATGAGTGCCAGTTTTTTGTTCTTAGACACGTTTATTATTTATTAACATTTAAGTAAAAGACGTTCCACCTAGTAGCTGCAACAAATAGTAGCTGTAACAAATAGTAGCTGCAACAAAATTCGACTGATGGGTTGTCTGCTGGCTTTACTCATTTGAGCTATATTCTGCTACTATCACAATAGTCATTTATGTAATAAGGATAGCCCATAGTGCGACGTTTTTTTTATGCCGTAAATCATGAAGATGATGATAACAAGCTTAGCGATTTATCTATGGGCCAAAGCTTGGTACTTACCGAGAGCATCACTCATCATTGGTGCAAAGTTTTGCGCGCTAGTGTCGGCGAAAAAGGCGTTGTTTTCGATGGTTTCGGCGGTGAGTATCAAGTAGAGCTGTCAGCTATTAGCAAAAAGCAAGCTACAGCAACTTTGTTATCTCATAGGCCAACAGATCGCACTGCTGATATAATTAGCAAAGTTGCACTGGTCATGAGTCGCGGCGATCGTATGGACTATGCGATTCAAAAAGCGACTGAACTTGGCGTCACTGCGGTTCAATTGCTAAGTAGTCATCATGGCGAGGTCACGCTCAAACCTGCACAAGTGGACAAAAAGTTGGCGCATTGGCAACAAATCGCTATCGCAGCTTGCGAACAATGCGGTCTTAATCGCCCTCCTTTGATACTTGCACCTATGACTATTAATGATTGGCTCACCCAATCGCTTGGTACCCACTCACCCCTTGAGACTAGTGTTCGCACAACTGTAAGCCCTACTGTCTCTGCGCTTAGTCAAGATCCATATTATCATATCCTAAATCGTCCAGCTGATATCAGCTTGCAATTAAGCGTGCCAGCTGCAGGTCAGCCTACCACGCCCACGACGCTTTCAAACGTTCTTGTGCAAGAGCGAGCCTATATAGAATTATTAATAGGGCCTGAAGGCGGCCTAAGTCCAAATGAGATATCACAAGCGAGCGATGCAGGTTTCTATTCTTGGCAAATAGGGTGTCGTATACTACGTACTGAAACAGCGCCTGTCGTTGCGTTGGCAACGCTACAAGCAATGAGACAGAGCCTGATTGATCTATAACCTAACTTGCCATTCATTTGATATATAAAAGTAATAATACAATAACCTTATATTCATTTTTTGATATATAATTGATTTATTAAACTTATCATTACTAATATTATTAGTTATACTAACTACAGTTTTATACATTTGTCGTCTTTATTTACTTGGGCACCTCATGGATCCTTTCGTACCACTATCCTCTTCAGACAAACAACAATTGCTCTTGCAGTCTTATGAGCAATTTGACGAAGCAGTATCTATTTTAGATGCAGATCTTCGCTATTTATCCGTTAATTCGGCTTATGAGAAGATGATGGGCTACGCTGAAAAGCTCCTGATTGGTCGTCCTTTAGGTATTTATACGTCAAATTTTTTGAGTGACGAAGAAAGAGAATTACTCAGTAGCATACGTAAACGCCTCAAGAGAAAAGGGTTTTATGAAAATGAATTTTCTATGCCCAACCGTTTTGATGACATAATTGAGTGTCATATCACCTACCGCAGAGTCTGTGTTGGAGAGACGGTCTACTACATAGGAATTATTCGAAATATACTGCCTATAGTCACCCAAAAAAATCACGTTACTCACCTGCTTAATTACAATCAATTGACCAATCTTCCCAATCGCAAAGTGTTTTTGAGTGAAACTAGTGAACTGCTCATAGATAGCTATCAAGAGGTTGTTGTCGTACGTATCAATATTGACCGCTACCGAATGCTGGCTAACACATTAGGCCCTAGCGGTATAGACACGCTAATCAAAGATTTTGTGACTCGAGTTGAGGCGCTTGAGCTGAAAAACCTCTATATTTTTTCACATTTTGGCGGGGATGATTTTGCGCTTTTATTTGAGTATGCTGATGCTCAAATGGTACGTAATGAGCTTGATATCTTGATGCAAATGTGTGAGCGCCCTTTTGTCATCGCTGATGATAACGACAAAAAAGTTTCTATCTATTGTCATATCTCAGTTGGAGTCAGTTATTTTCCAGAGCATGGTCATCAGCTTAATGATCTGCTCATTAAGGCTGAAAAGGCGCTACAGTATACCAAACAAAACGGCGGCGATGATATTAGCTGGTACGACTGCACGATCAATAATGCCACTGCCGATAGCTTACAGCTTGAGTCTGAGCTGCGCTTAGCTATCGAGAATAGCGAGCTTGTGCCTTTTTATCAGCCCGAAGTTGATCTAAACACAGGGTTTATTATCGGTTTTGAGGCACTAGTACGCTGGCAACATCCAGTACGCGGGTTACTCAAACCTTTTGAATTTATGGACGCTATTGTCACCTACAAGCTATCGTTTGAGCTGTTTTGTCAGATGATGACCCAAATTACAAAACAGCTCTCCAAATGGCGAAAACTGGGTTTCTCTCATCACGTTAGTGTCAACGCAGACGTAGCCGAGTTCGCTCATCCTTATTTTTTTTCGACGATAAGTCGGCTTATTACTGATAACGATATCGAGCCTAATCAGCTCCATATCGAGATGACTGAATCGTCCTTGATACAGCGTCACGCTAACGTACAAAGCCAGCTTAAAGCCCTTAAAAACATAGGTGTCTGCTTGGCGCTTGATGACTTTGGTACCGGTTACGCTTCTTTGAGTTACTTACAAGAATATCCTTTTGATTTTCTTAAAATAGACAAGTGCTTCGTTGGCAAGATAGATACGGATACCACGCAGCGCGCAATCGTCAAAGCGATCTTGGACTTGAGCTTGGCACTAGATATGCAAGTTATCGCAGAAGGGGTTGAGACCCAAAGCCAGCGCGATTTATTAGCAAAAATGGGCTGCAAATACGCTCAAGGCTACTGGTTTGGCAAGGCGGTATCAGCGAGTATGGCAACCAAAATACTCACCCATCAACGCCTTGGAAGATAACGTCACAGCTGCAGTAATATGACGTTTATAGTCACAGTCTGGGCTCCTTTTTTCTTTTTATAGCCGCCAGTCACTCTTTAGTTTGGCTTAAATTGTTGATGCAAGATAGGTTGATGACTTATGAGTCTTATGACCAAACTTGTATAATTCTCTCTGAGCGCCTATCTTTTAGATCAAGCCTATCAATACTGTAGTTATATCTAAGCCTAGTCGATATCTTGGATTTAGAATGTCCACTTATGGTTATGGCAGACAAGTATTCATTGTCTATATATACATAGCTACCTAAGTATGCTCTTTTACTGCCCGTCACATCTAAACAAAGGACACAATATATGCAATACAAAGCGCCCCTACGTGATATGAAATTTGTCATGCATGAGCTTTTAGACAGTACCGCTCATTATCAAAAGCTTGGTGAGTACGCCCATATCGAAGCAGATATAGTAGATAGCTATCTAGAAACGGCTGCAAGCTTTGCTGAAAACGAGTTGTCACCTCTTAACCAAAGCGGTGATGCTGAAGGCTGTCATTTTGAAGATGGTCAAGTCACCACGCCAAAAGGTTTTAAAGAAGCTTACAAGCAGTATTGTGAGCTTGGCTTTACCTCTTTGACTGCAGAAGAAGAGTTCGGCGGTCAAAACATGCCTATGTCACTAAATTCAGCGATTTCTGAGTTTATGGGTACGGCTAACTGGTCATTTGGTATGTATCCTGGGTTATCTGAGGGCTGCGTAGCAACGCTTGAGCATCATGGTACCGACGCGCAAAAGAGTAAATATTTGCCAAAATTGGTATCGGGCGAATGGACAGGCGTTATGTGTTTGACTGAGCCTCAGTGCGGCTCAGATCTCAACTTAGTACGCACCAAAGCTGAACCTAACGATGATGGTAGCTACAACATCAAAGGTAGCAAGATTTGGATCTCAGCCGGTGAGCATGATATGTCTGAGAATATCGTCCATATCGTTCTAGCCCGCCTGCCAAACGCTCCAGAGGGTACCAAAGGTTTATCATTGTTTGTGGTGTCCAAATTTATGGTCAATGATGATCAAAGCTTGGGCGAGCGCAACGCGGTCTCTTGTGGTTCAATTGAACACAAGATGGGTATCAAAGCTTCAGCGACTTGCGTGATGAACTATGATGGCGCTACTGGTTGGTTGATTGGTGAAGAAAACCGTGGTCTAAACGCGATGTTTACCTTTATGAACGTTGCCCGTATCGGTACGGCGATCCAAGGCGTCACCGCCGCGCAGTTTGCTTTTCAAGGCGGCTTAGCCTTTGCAACTGATCGCTTGGCGTTTCGCTCATTAAGCGGTGCCAAAGCGCCTGAAAAACCTGCTGACCCTATCATTGTCCATCCAGCGGTTCGTGACATGATTCTGACGACCAAAGCCTTTGCAGAAGGTGGTCGTGCGCTCATCGGTTATATGTCTCAGTTCGCGGACATCGTAGCCAAAGGCGAAGGCGAAGAACAAGACTACGCTAACCAAATGCTGTCATTACTGACTCCTATCGGCAAAGCCTTCTTGACCGAGACAGGTCTAGAGGCGGCAGGCCATGGCGTACAAGTCATGGGCGGTAGTGGATTTTGTACTGAATATGGTCTTGAGCAAAACGTACGTGACTCTACGATCTCTACGATCTATGAAGGGACGACGCAGATTCAGTCGCTTGATTTGATTGGCCGTAAAGTACTTGCTTCAAAGGGTAAGCTGCTAGCAAACTTTATCAAAGTGATTCAAGATTTTTGTGACGCCAACAAAGACAATGCTGATATGACGCAGTTCATCAAGCCACTTGAGCAACACATCGCACAGTGGAGCGAGCTGACGACTGAGATTGGCAAACAAGCAGAACAGAACCCTGAAGCCGTTGGCGCAGCAGCTGTAGATTACATGTACTTTAGCGGTTATGTGACTCAGGCCTATCTATGGGCACGTATGGCGCTTATCGGTCTCAACGAGATCGCAAATGGCAATAGTGAAAAAGCGTTCTATGATGCCAAAGTTAAAACTGCTCAGTTCTACTTCACCAAATTATTACCGCGTACTGCAACTTACGCTCAGCGTATCGCTACCGGTAGCGAGCCATACATGAGCATGGATGTTGAGCAGTTCTCGTTTTAATTAATACAAAGGGATTAACTTAAAATCTTGAATGATAGTCTTATGATCGGCAATCTACAGGGGTAGGTTGCCGATTTTTTATGTCTGTTATTTATTACATAAAACCCTGATATATACTCCATATGGATGGTAGTTGGAGTATAATACTGATATTCAGTAGCATTGAGCTTAGGAGAATCTGATGGCAAGCAAGACCACACCCCCTATCCGCGCCAAAGCAGGCGAGACAGAAAAAGTCACTATCAATTTAGGTTATGTCGATCTGGGACAAGTTGACTTGATGGTACAAGAAGGCTTTTATTCTAATCGTACGGACTTTATTCGTACCGCGATACGTAATCAGCTCAGTACCCATGCAGATGTAGTACGCCAGACAATCGCGCGCAAAACTTTGGAACTAGGCCTACGTCATTACACTCGCGCAGATCTTGAAGTCGTGCAAAAGCGCAATGAGAAACTCGATATTCAAGTACTTGGCCTTGCAACCATCGCCGCTGATGTCTCGCCTGAGCTGGCGGAGGCGACTATCGAGAGTATTACCGTACTTGGCGTACTACAAGCCAGCCCTGAGATCAAAGCAATACTTGCAGGCAAAATGGTCTAAACCCTTGTCTTTAGATACTTGCTCTTTAAACACCTAAGCTTCAAACACTTGTCTTTAAGTACTTGCTCTTCAAATCTCTAGACTGTGAACGCTTGTGCTAAATACTTATATAAACCAATAATCAATAACAGGACATAACTGATGAAGATACCAAAATTTAATACAGCGCCGCCGCACCTCAAAGAGGCTATGGCCCTGATAAAGTCAGGCCGACTAAAAGAAGCGACTGTTGCTATTCAAAATAATTTAAATAGTAATGGCCCTAGCAACTCTGTCAATACTCACACTGATGACAACAGTACAGCTATGAGGGACGTTACACCAAATGAGTCAACACCTAGAATTACTGCTTCAAATCCATCAGTGCCTAAAGACTTAGCCTCTAATACTCACTCAACTCAAAATGAAAATGCTACACCTGAGACAAACGATACGACTAAAGCAAAAGATACCTTGTCTGAAAAACTGCAAAGCCTAACCGATAAAATGAAAGACTTTAAGATAGATTTGCCGTCAGCTTTAAACCTACCTGGTATGGGCGCAGGCGCGACTACGCATAGTGAGCCGCCTATTGCAGAAAATGCTAAGTTTATCAAAGGCGTGTTTACCTCATCACAGGGTAATCATAACTACCGTCTCTATATTCCCTCAAACTATGATGAAGCGTTGACGCAAGGCTCAAAATTACCGCTGGTCGTCATGCTGCATGGCTGTACGCAGTCACCAGAGGACTTTGCCACAGGTACACGTATGAACGAGTTGGCAGAGACGCATCAAAGCCTAGTTTTATATCCGTCTCAGCCAGCGAGCGCCAACTTAAATCGCTGCTGGAATTGGTTCAATAAAAGCGATCAACAGCGTGATCAAGGTGAGCCTGCATGGCTGTCTGCGCTCACTGAATCCATTACTAAAGAGTACGCTGTTGACGCTGGCCGAGTATATGTGGCAGGACTATCCGCCGGCGCTGCTATGGCAGTGATTATGGCACAGACTTATCCTGATCTATACGCTGCAGTTGGCGTACACTCGGGCCTAGCTTATCAGAGCGCAAGTAATATGCCCTCAGCTATGATGGCAATGCGTAAAGGCGCAGATGCAGCGATAACAGAATCCAATACCAGCACAAATTATGTGCCTATGATCGTATTTCATGGTGATCAAGATCATACGGTAAGCGTGCGCAACGGCGGGCAGGTCTTTGAGCAAGCAAAACAGCGCTTGCAAGCACAAAAGAGTAATCTACAAACCCAGCAGCAGCAAAAAAGCTCAGAGCAAGGCACTCGTAGTACGCAGATACAAATATGTGATGATAAAGGACTGAGCTTACTTGAGTATTGGAAAATACATGGCGCGTCTCATAGCTGGGCGGGTGGTAGTCATGCCGGCTCCTATACTGACCCCAATGGTCCTGATGCCTCAAAAGAGATGATGCGGTTTTTCTTAAACCACACAAATAAAAGTTACTTTAAATAAGCGGCTCTCAGATACGTTCTAACATAGCCGCTTTATCTCAGCTCGTTTATACTTATGATAACTGCACTCATTTATCAAGATTTAGACATCTCGTTATTCTAAACAATACAAGAGCTATCGACAACTTTTGGTGCACACACGATTCACGAAGAGATACACAATTTAATAGGTTAATTTGCTAAACTTTATCTATTGATTGTTAAAGTGAAGTCAACAACACACTGGCGCGCTTTATCCTCATTATCATTTACTCATACCACTCAAAGGAATGTTTATGTCTGTTTATAATGCCCCGCTTAACGATATGCGCTTCATCCTAACGGATGTATTCAAAGCCCATGAATTTTGGCAAAGTAACGACAGTTTAGCTCATGTTGACATGGAAACGGTCGATATGATTTTAGAAGAGATGGCAAAATTGTCCAAAAACGTCCTACTACCGATCAACCGTAGTGGCGATGAAGAAGGCGCGACTTTTGAAGGCGATGGCGTGGTCACGACTCCTTCAGGCTTTAAGGATGCTTATAGCCAATATGCTGAATCAGGTTGGGTTGGGTTGAGCGGTAATCCTGAGTACGGCGGTCAAGGCTTTCCAAAGATGGTCACGATGCTGACCGAAGAGATGATCTTTACTGCAAATCAATCTTTTGCCCTCTACCCCAACCTTACTGTTGGCGCAACCCTCTGCTTAAATGCGGCGGCGTCTGATGAGCTAAAAGAGACTTATCTTGAGAAGATGTATGCCGGTGAGTGGTCAGGTACGATGTGTCTAACTGAACCACATGCGGGTACTGACTTGGGTATTATTAAGACCAAAGCGGTACCTAATGATGACGGTAGCTATAGTATTTCAGGTACCAAAATCTTTATCACTGGTGGTGAGCACGACTTAACAGACAATATTATCCATTTAGTGCTCGCCAAAACACCTGATGCCCCTGAAGGTTCTAAAGGTATCTCATTGTTCGTTGTGCCTAAGTTTTTGGTTAACGAAGATGGTAGCTTAGGCGCACGCAATACATTAGCAGTTGGCTCTATCGAGCACAAAATGGGTATCAAGGCCTCAGCGACTTGTGTTATGAATTTTGATAGCGCTAAGGGCTGGATGGTTGGTGCTGAAAATACAGGCCTATCCTCAATGTTCATTATGATGAACTATGAGCGTGTAACCATGGGTCTGCAAGGTTTGGGCGGCTCTGAGCTTGCTTATCAAAACGCAGCTATTTATGCCAATGACCGTGGTCAAGGTCGTAGTGATACGCAACTGCAAAGCCCTGAAAAGCCTGCTGATGCCATCATTCATCATGCCGACGTGCGCCGTATGCTATTGAATGCAAAAGCTAACTCTGAAGCCTCACGCTGTTTTGCGATGTATGTCGCCAAAAACTTAGATGCTGAAAAGTTCAGTACTGACCCTGAGGTTGCAAAAGCGGCAGCTTCACGTGTTGCGCTATTGACCCCTGTCGCCAAGGCCTTTTTGACGGATAAAGCGCTTGAGGCAACTATTGATTGTCAGCAAGTCTTTGGTGGTCATGGTTATGTGCGCGAATGGGGTATGGAGCAGATCGTTCGTGATACCCGTATCGCTCAGATTTACGAAGGTACCAACGGTATTCAAGCGCTTGATTTATTAGGCCGTAAAGTTGCGCGCAATAACGGTAAATATATTACCCATTTCTTGGGTGAGATTCGTGACTTTGTCGGTAACATGCAAGCGGATCACGCGGTTAAGCAAGCGACATTAGACGCCGCTGATAAGATCGAAGGTCTAACGCAAACCGTACTAGCCAACATTGGCGTACGCAAAAGTGAGATCAATGGCTGTGCGGTCGATTATATGCACGCCTTTGGTTACCTGTGCTACTCGTACATGTTCGCTATGATGGTTGAAGCTGCTGATGGGCGTGAAGGTGAGTTTTATACTAATAAAGCTAAGCTGGCTGATTATTTCGTTGGTCGCATTTTGCCGCGTATCGATGCTCATGCACAAATGGTCGAAGCAGGTAGTGATCCGATGATGAATTTTGATTTAGACTACTTCAATGTAGCAACGAGCTAGTCTTAGTCACAGTCACAGTCATAGGTAGAAAACTATACTACACAAAAGGACAGTTTTTATAACTGTCCTTTTTTGCCTCTAACTTTTTTTAGAAAATTATTTGCTAACAAAATAATGCAATTTAACTGCTAACTTCGCACTAAAATAGCGTCATCATACCTACTCTACATCCAAACAACTATTAATCTAATAAAGGGTTCGACGTGCCTGAGATCAAACGCATTTTGCAGCAGATTACCGCTTTAAGTGATGTGCCTGAGCCCTCTGTTCTCAAGCGCTTGATTGATGAGCTGCGCGTGACTGACAAAGAACCTGCACTTGCCAATCAAAACATACAAGCGCTCATAGATATCTTGGAGCTGCATCCAGAATATGGCGATGGTCTTGCCAGTTTTGTACTCAAACTCATTATCGAATATCGTCAAATTGCGCTGTATACTGATACAGGAATCATGTCAGATCAGGGCTTTTTTAGTAGTTTTAGACGCTTAGTGGGTCATAGGTTTTTACCTATATTGCCACAAGATGATTCTGTCGTTGAGCTGGTCGGCTATCTGTTTGATAAGCGTACCGATGAGCGCTGGCTTGCCAATATTGACAGAGATAAATGGGATAGGCTTGTTGAGCTCCTCAAAGTCAAAGATAATCATCTTGACCTGGTTGCTACAGCAAAAAACAGTATTTTGAACGCTATTATCATTCTATCCTACCGCGTTAGCGGTATCGGTCTGCATCCAGATCTGATGGAAGCGTATCCGCAGATTTTGAACTATTCAGCGTCGTTTGTCGCGCAAAATCAAGAAGCGGTATTATTCGTCAATCAATACCGTCAAGCGCATGAGCTTGATACTTTGACTGACATCATCCCTGAAAAGGCCGTTGATCCTGCGCCCCTACTCGTCATGCTAGAGCAGTGTGAGGACATAGTTGCGACTATACGCAAGCGTATCTACAAGACAGGTATCTCCATTCGCTTGACCAATATGATGCTGCGTTTGGATCAGAGCTTAGAGCGTATTCGTATTTTGACAGAGCTGGTCACTAACGATCGCAAAAAACGCGATCAGGCCATTATCAACCTTATCCAAACGATTATTACTACGGCTAATCGGCGTTATAGTATCGGCTACTTGATTGATAATAATACCAAGCTACTCTCGCGAAAAGTCACCGAAAATGCCAGCCGCGTCGGTGAGCATTATATCAGCACTGATAAAGCGGGCTACCGTAAGATGTTTAAAAAGGCCTCTATCGGCGGCTTTATCATCGCTTTTATGGCGACACTGAAGATTTTGGCATATCACTTGGCTCTTGCGCCCATGGGACGCGCCTTTATCAATAGTATGATTTATGGATTGGGTTTTGTCTTTATTCACATCGTTCATGGGACGGTTGCGACCAAACAACCCGCGATGACGGCGGCGGCAATTGCTTCAACTATCTCGGACGGCTCTGGTAAAAAGTCACATCAGTTGACCAAATTATCAGAGCTAGTCGTTGATATTTTGCGCACTCAATTCGTAGCGATTATGGGTAACGTTATGCTTGCGATACCGGTGGCGCTTGTCATCTCATTTGCCTGGTTGCAATATACAGGCGCACCTATGATAGATGCGATTAAAGCTGAGCACTTGCTTCATGACCTTGACCCCTTTCGCTCCCTTGCTCTACCTCACGCAGCCATCGCTGGGGTTTATCTGTTCTTATCAGGGCTTATTGCAGGCTACTACGATAATTTGGCGGTCTACAATAATATTGGCGCGCGTATCAAGCGTCATCGCGGTCTACAATATATAATGCCAAAGACTTGGCTAAACCGTTTAGGCGGTTTTGTAGAAGCCAACTTAGGCGCTATTATGGGCAACTTTATCTTTGGCGTATTCTTAGGTAGTACCGCCACTATCGGTTATCTATTTGGTTTGCCTTTAGATATTCGTCATATTGCCTTTGCCTCAGCGAACTTTGCCCATGGTATATTTAACGTTTCAGCCGATGACATCAGCTGGAGCGTTATATTACTATCTATACTCGGCGTGGCGCTTATCGGCATTGTTAACCTGATGGTGAGCTTTTCACTCGCGCTGCTGGTAGCGCTACGCTCAAAAGAGGTGCGCTTTTTTGAATGGGGTCGCCTCACCAAACTTATCTTTGGACATGTTATCAGTCACCCCTCAGACTTTTTTTGGCCACGGCAAAAGCCTATGAAATATGCGCGTATCGATAGTCAAGGTCATATGATATTTGAGGATATGTCAGGGCAAAATGGCGGCAAGCCCTTACCGAGCAACTATGTGATTAGGCGTTTATCAGATGTCAAAATACTTCCCAAGTCTATAAAAGTCGCTAGTAAAGACAAGGCGGCGATGACTGATATCAATTATGACGCTCAAGCACAAGAAGGGACCGCTAATACTAGTGAAGTATGGACTGCGCGTACGACCAATATAAATACGTCTCCCAAAAAAATCGTCGATCTCGATGATGGCTTAGTCGATGAGGAATTAGGTAGCGTTCCTTATACTGATGATATTCAATATGACAAACAAACTAAAACGTTGAAAGGGGCGCAAAATGATGACAACGAGGCGTTAGCTGATCCCAAAGTCCCATTACCTAAACCTAAAAAACCACCTAAATTGCCACAGTAGCCTTGTATCGGTAGCTGTATAAGCTAGTGATATGTAAAAAGGTCTGATGCTAAGCGATTAAGTACTTAGCTACCAGACCTTTTTTTGTAGATTTATGAGTTGTTATGGTGCTGGACAATTAGCGCTTGAACGTATCACCTGAGCGTCACTTAGACGATAGGCAAGCAAAGCATTACCCCAGACGCAGCCGCCATCCAATGCCCGTGCGTGCGGCAAATCGACCTCACCCCTTAGCGCCGCCCAATGCCCAAACAATATTTTGTGCGTACGAGGAGCTTGCCAATCAAACCACGGAGCAAAACCCTCTGGCATTGACTCACCTAGGCTGGCGGTAAAGCTAAATTCCAGCGTGCCATCCTTCTTACACAATCGCATGCGCGTAAAGTAATTGGCAATCGCGCGCATCTTGGTAAAGCCGTGGATATCTGCATGCCAGTCATCGGCACTTTTGCTATATAAATGCGGTAGTAGTCGATCTAATTGATTAAGACTACTTTGCAGTTGAGCCTCTAACTGTTTGGCATAGCCAGCTGCTGTCTCAATACTCCAGTGCGGCGGTATGCCCGCGTGTACAAGGACCGTTTGCTCGTCTGGATACAGTAAAATCGGCTGATGACGTAACCATTCTAGCAATTCATCGCAGTCGTCGGCTTTAAAAATAGGCGCAGTTTTGTCCTTTTTCTTAAGCCGCGCGGCGCCGCGCCAAACAGCAATCAGATTGATATCGTGATTGCCAAGTACCGTTGCCGCAGCGCCCTGCTCACATAGTGATTTAACATATCGTAGCGTATTTAGCGAGTCTTCACCGCGTGCGACCAAATCCCCTGCAAACCATAATTTGTCTTGCTTAGGATCAAAATCTAACTTATCAATTAATTGTAAGAACGCGGCGTGGCAACCCTGCAAGTCACCGATGACATACTGATGGCGAAAACTCATAACGCTTTACTAGTCCTATCTGATATTTTAATTTTTAAACTTCAGCGCGCTGAGCTTGATTGCTCAAATTAACAAAGTCGCTGACACTGAGCGTTTCAGGGCGCGCTTGTGGATCGATACCACACTGTGCAAAATCGTCTTCGCTCAACGTCGGTAGCAGCGTTGACTTTTTAAAAATAGCACGCAAAGTCTTGCGGCGATGATTAAAAGTCTCGCGCACCACAATGGCGAAATAACCCTCATCCTCTGCGACCACAGGCTTGACCACATGAGGCGTCAAGCGAAACACGGCGCTGGTGACTTTAGGCGGCGGATTAAAAGCGCCGCGCGGTACTGTCAGTAGATAGTCCGTCTCGCAGTGATATTGCATAATGACCGATAATCGTCCATAAGTCTTACTCCCGACATCAGCAGTGATACGCTCAACCACTTCTTTTTGCAGCATAAAATGCATATCTTGAATCACATCAGCAAAATCTAATAAATGAAACAATATGGGCGTAGATATATTATAAGGCAAATTACCTACTACCCGCAGCTGACCGCGCTCTTGATTATACAATTCGCGGTAGTCAACATGCATGGCATTGGCTTTGATAATGGTAAAGTTGGGATGACTGTTGGCCCCAATTCGAATACGTAAGCTGTCTGCTAGATCACGGTCTAACTCAACTACCGTCATGGCATTAACCTCCGCAAGTAGCGGCTCAGTCAGTGCACCCATACCAGGACCAATTTCAACCAAATTATCATCGCGCTCTAAACGAATGCTATCGACGATTTGACGAATAATACTACCATCGTGCAAAAAGTTTTGACCAAAACGCTTACGCGGCTGATGCTTAGCGCCTCGCAAGTTGGCGTTGAGTGACTGAACATCAAAGGTATTTTTAGACATATAAACTTCTTAATAAGCAGAGTAACAAACAAATTATGCAACTATGAATACCGCCGTATTGCGGTAAAAAGCATTTTGGATTATAGCATAGCTCACAGGCAGTAATTTTACAGCATGCATTGTATTGCTAAGACTAGAGCGTTTAAAACTACTCTATAAGTGATTTGTTCGCCATCTCATTTGCCATCATTAGCGCCTGATACAGGCTAGTTGCACTAGCGCCGCCGCGACCTGCTAGATCAAGCGCCGTACCATGATCGACAGAGGTGCGAATATAAGGCAGACCTAGCGTTAGATTCACGGTATCACCAAAGCCGTGTGATTTTAGCACTGGCAAGCCCTGATCGTGATACATGGCAATGACCGCGTCGCAGTTGGCTAGATGCCTTGGGGTAAATAGCGTGTCTGCTGGCATCGCCTCGCTGATATTAACGCCTTTAAAGATAAACTCTTGCAAGACAGGATTGATAATATCACGCTCCTCAAGCCCCAAATGACCGCCCTCGCCAGCGTGTGGATTGAGACCGCAAACTAAGATAAGCGGCGCATCCAGTCCAAACTTAGTACGCATATCATCAATGACGATCTGTACCGTTTGTCTTACATTGTCTTGAGTAATAGCGGCAGGGACATCTCTTAGTGCTAAATGAGTCGTCACAAGAGCGACTTTCATGGCAGGATTGGCGAGCATCATGACGACTTTGTCACAGCCACTTTGTTGCATAAAAAATTCAGTATGACCGCTAAACATCGTGCCATCCAATAGCTTGATATCTGCATCAATCAAAGCAGACTTTTGCAGCGGTCCTGTGACGATAGCAGCGATGCTCTTGTCTGTTGCAAGGGTGTGCGCAAGCTGTAACTGCTGAGCGACCATAGCTGCGTTCTTAGTCTCGATGTAACCGGCGACGACAGGCTTAGCGCAAGGCGTGTTCAATAATAAAAATGCGTCATCTGCCAAGTCTATATGACTTACCTCATTATTAAGAGATGCCTCAATAGTTTGCCATTTTGGAGCGTTTTTGATTACGCCAGCTGACACTAGATCAGCAGCGCGCGCTTGCATTGCTGCTTTATCAGCTGTGACCCAAATCGGCCTTGCAAAGTCTTGCAATTGACCTTGGGCGGCTAGTAGTAGTACAACGTCCATCCCTATACCTGCAGGCTCGCCTGTCGTTATAAGTAGCGGTTTTTTTGTCATAGTGTTCTATTCCCATTATTATAAGTATCTGATTTTATTTGTATTTTAATATCATTATTTGAGTTGTCTTTTTATAGTGAATAACTGCTTTGTAAAGATAATTTTTTATCTTAACTCTAAAGAGGGGTGATAATGTGCTAGACTTTCGCATTTGATTGTAGCATTAATTACTCACTTATTAAGACAAGATATCGCGCCCTAATCACAGAGTTTATTCCGATAAAAAGACATCCATTTTAAAAACAAAAACTAGGCACTCATGGCAGACACCGAAAAAACCGACGACTTACTCAATCAAACGCCGCCGCATAATATCGATATCGAAAAGGCGCTGCTTGCCTCTTTAATGAGCATTGAAGAGGCGTACGAAAAAATCGCTGATATCGTCACCAAAGATGACTTTTATGCAGGGAGGCATCAACATATCTTTGCAGGTATTGCGCATCTAGCAGCAGTCAATGAGCCGTATGACACCGTGATGGTGCATGACTGGCTTGAGGCGCAAAAGCTACTCAAAAGCGCAGGCGGCGATAGCTATTTGGCAGATATTTTAAGTCAAAGTCCAGCGACACTGTTTAACCTGACCGCTTATGCGCAGCGCGTACGTGAGCTCTCAACGCTGCGCCAACTCATTACCACTGGCAACGATATGCTGACCCTCGCCTACAATCCAAAGGATCAAACGGTCAGCGATATTTTGGACAATGTTGAGGCCAAAATTTTTAGCATTAATGAGCAGCATAACAAACGTGCTGAGCAGCGCGGCCCTGTTGGTATCACCTCAGTATTGACCAACGTGATTGACAAGATTCAAGAACTCAAATCCAACCCTGATGGCATGATTGGACTGCAAACGCCTTTTGCTGAACTTAATAATAAAACCCAAGGCTTACAAGCAGGAGACTTGGTCATCGTCGCCGCGCGTCCCTCTATGGGTAAGACCACTTTTGCCATGAACTTAGCAGAAGGCGTGTTATTTAACGAAGACTTGCCTGTAGTGGTATTTTCGATGGAGATGCCCGCCGAATCCATCGTCATGCGTCTGCTCTCCTCGTGGGGCGCGATCAATCAGACTCACCTGCGCTCAGGTCAAATGAACGAAGATGAATGGGCAAAGATGATGAACGCTATTCAGCACTTGCAGTCCAAGCACTTATACATCGACGATAGTACCGCGCTGCCGCCCTCAGAGATGCGCTCACGCTGTCGCCGTATTGCCAAAAACCATGATGGTAAGCTTGGTGCGATTATCGTCGATTATCTACAATTGATGAAGGTGCCTAGTCTCGATGGTAACCGTGTTGGTGAAATCTCTGAGATCTCGCGTAGTCTCAAGGCTTTGGCGCGTGAACTTGAATGCCCAGTCATTGCACTCTCACAGCTCAACCGTAGCCTTGAGAACCGTCCTAACAAGCGCCCTATTATGTCCGATTTGCGTGAGTCAGGTGCCATCGAGCAGGATGCCGATTTGATCATGTTTATCTACCGAGATGAGGTCTATAACGAAAATACTGATCATAAAGGCGTGGCTGAGGTCATCATCGGTAAGCAGCGTAACGGACCTATCGGTACGATACGCTTGGCATTTGAAGGACAATTTACCCGCTTTACTAACCTAACGCCTGAGTATTATCAAGGCGCCACTTTTGATGATGAATAACACGATAAATATCTAGAGCACCTTTACTATTATAACGGCTACTTAACAAGGCAAATTATGCGCACTGCTACCGTCACAATTAACCCGCAAGCTATGACTCATAACCTGATGCAAGTCAAAAAGCGCGCGCCCAGCGCTAAAGTACTAGCGATGGTAAAAGCCAATGCCTATGGTCATGGCATAGCAGCGGTTTTGCCTGCTTTAGAGCAGGCAGATGGTATTGGAGTCGCAAGTTTCACCGAAGCTTTTGAGGCACGCCGTTTAGGCTGGGATAAGGCAGTCGGATTGGTCGAAGGTGTGTTTAGCGCAAGCGAGTGGCAACAGGCCATAGATAACGGGTGTAGCTGCGTCATTCATCATGCCCCGCAATTGCAGTGGGCGCTTGATTGTGTACCTATACCAAATAGCCCAACGCGAACGGTTTGGCTTAAATATAATACGGGCATGAACCGCTTGGGTTTTGATGAGCAAGGGGTTATCAGCGCAGCCAAGCTTTTATATGACGCAGGATACCAGCTTATCTTAACAACGCACTTTGCTAATGCTGATGACTGCGATCATTCTTTAACCTCTATGCAAATACAGCGTTTCAATGAGGTGCTCACTATCTTGCATCGAGACGTCGATAAAAATATCAAAGCATCGCTCTGTAATTCAGCGGGCATTATTAATTACCCCGATAGCCACTGTGATTGGGTGCGACCTGGAATTATGTTGTATGGTAGCTCGCCTGTCACCGATCAGTCCGCAAGCGAGTTAAACTTGCAAGCCGTCATGGACTTTAGCGCGCAAATTATGGCGTTTCAAACTGTCAAGCAAGGCGAGGCTATCGGCTATGGTAGTCGCTGGGTCGCTGACAAGGACACTAGAACCGCGCTTGTGAGTGTTGGCTATGGCGATGGTTATCCGCGAGTCGTCAATGATGAGGCTTATGTACAAGTTATCGATTCAGCAAAGCAAAAGCGTTATACCTGCTCTGTCATAGGACGCGTGGCGATGGATATGCTGGTCATAGACGTTAGTCGTACGCCGATAGCTCTTGCGCTAGATAGTAAAGTGATACTTTGGGGCGCAACGTTACCAGTCGATGACGTCGCGCAGCACGCAGGTACGATCAGCTATGAGCTACTGTGCCGTCTTAGTAATCGTCCTTTGCGAGTGATTACCTAAATTACTCTTAAAATGTTAACGCTTATGTCTGTGCAAAGATTTATACCCGTTAAACCCTTTGGCGTCAGATTCTGA
>NZ_JBQQFC010000022.1:0-20493 GCF_052258445.1 Psychrobacter sp. T6-1 | reverse complement strand
GTGGGCGGTGCATGATTGCTCTCAGACAACCAGCGCGCTTGTTTTACTATATCGTTCTCATGCCACTGTACATACTGCTTTTGGGGTGCTAACACGTAACCTACCTTTTATAAATAATATGTACTGTCGTTATCGACTAAGCGCTTTTTTTCTTGACCAAATAGCGATAAAGCGTATGACTCATCGGCGCAGCATCATCGCTATCGATGGTGATCTCGTTAGGATCGACAGGCAAACTGACGTTCTCATCAAGGGTTTCTTGCGCCACAAGCTCGTGGCCCAAATGACGACAAAAATTAGGAATATCGCGCGTAGTCGCAGGATCGGTTGCGAGTATTTCGATAACCTCGCCGCCCTCCGCCTTACGAATGACGCGGTGCAGCATCATCACAGGTTCAGGGCAAATGAGTCCTTGCGTGTCTAAATGATGGTGAGCTGGAGTATGAGTTGTCATAGGTCTTATGTATTTAAGTTAATTGGATTTTAAAGTAAATGGCTAATAAAGAGCAGTCTTTGATAATAAGTTTATTTATCTTTTACCACATTATCTTCTATGGCCAAAAAGTCAAAGAAGCGCTTAAAGTTAGATTTGAATAAAAACGCCACCCCAAGCCAGCAAGACAGTCCTAGCCAAGCGGTATCTGCGAACAATAAGCCGCCAATAAGAACGACAGTAGAGACACCAATACTGAGCGCAATCATCGACGGCTGATTCAATCGGTAACGGTAAATGACTAGGGCATCATAAAGGGTAATCGGAATCGTCAGAGCGATCAAAACATAGGGCAGATTAAAGTACAAACGATAGAGCAGTTGATTATCATGAAACATCTTTATACTAGCAATCGTACCAAAGACCATAAAAGCGAGAATCGCTACATATAACATATAGATGGCGATTTGATTGGCACGCTGCGCGCCTTTGATACGAGTGATCGCAAGCGGTGCAAAACCATGCTGAGTCGGTTGATCTGAGACCGTATTCATAAAGGATGTCACTTATTTATAATTGCTCAAAAAAACGTTTAATAGATTACTGAATCAGCCAGGCTTAATTAGTCAGGCTTAATAGCATCTATTGCCAGCGCACTATTAGGATCACTAAAGTAGGTCGACAGCAAGATACAGGCAGAAATATCATCGATTGGCGCGCGCGGATTATCAATCCAGCCGTTCTCCCATGCGATCTCGCGGGCAGCAACTGAGGTGAGGCGCTCATCACACATCATAACAGTGGCGGGTATGTGCTGCTCCATTATCCGATGCGCTAGGCGCCGCGCAAATTTGTGCGCGCGTTTTGAGAGCATAGAGCTGCTGCCATCCATATTGAGTGGTAGACCGACGATAATTTGGGTCACGCCCCAGACTTTGATAATACCCAGTAGATTGTCCCAATCAGGCTGACCATTATTCATCGCCAAAATATCAAAAGCACGCGCCGTCTGCGTCATGGTATTGCCAAGCGCCATGCCCATCTTTTTGACCCCGTAGTCTAGAGATAGTACCAGATGAGGTTTAACGTCAGCACGGTTAGCGATTGATGTACTATCCACTGTGTCTATCGAATCCACCATCGTCGCGAATGTCCTCTTCTCTCATTTGTTATTTCAAGCATGACCAATATCGTCACTTAGATAATCAAAATTAATCCCGATTTTGTCAGCGGCTAATTGCCAGCGCTCCTCAAAGGGCGCATCGAACAAGAGCGTCAGATCAGCAGGGCAGACCAGCCAGTCGCCAGCGCTTAACTCGCGCTCCAGCTGCTTTTTGCCCCAACTGGCGTGTCCTAAGCAGAGCTGGTAATGACCGACGCCGTGACCGACCGCGATACGTTTAAGTACATCTTGACTGGTAGTGATACAGACGTTTTCGGAGATGGCAAACGACGATGCCCATTCAGGCTGCCCCGTATGTAGTACAAAGCCCACTTCAGGATACATAGGACCACCGTCTAACGCCACATCATCCATCACTTGTGGATCAGTGACATCGATACTTAGATCCTCTAACAGTTTGCCGACGCGCGCCTGCTCAAGCGGACGGTTGACCATGAGGCCCAAGGCACCGTGCTTGTCATGACGACAGATGTAAATGAGCGCCTGCTCAAAACGGGGGTCTGAGAGCTTGGGCGCTGCTATCAAAAAATGATGAGTCAAATTGGCTTTAGACATAGAGGCAAATACAACAAAGGGTAAGAGGATTAAGTATAGATTGGATATCTATTAGACTATTAGAAATAAATTAGGCATATGGGGTACTAGTTATATGGCACCGCTTAACCAAATATCAATACAGTTGCGCTAAGCGGATAGATTACGATTTGACGTCAGTTAATAAGCTACGCGCATGATCGCGCGTGACATCAGTAATGGTGACGCCGCCTGACATACGAGCGAGCTCATCGACTTGTGCGTGACCTTCTAAGATAATTAGCTCGCTTTGGGTCAGCTTGTCATAATGCTTTTGTACCAAGATATGTTGATGCGCTTGGGCGGCAACCTGCGCTTGGTGAGTGATCGCTAATAGCTGCTGCGTCTGACCTAATGTGCGTAGTAACTCGCCGACCACTTGCGCGGTGCCGCCACTGATACCGACATCGACCTCATCGAACACCAGCATGGGCTTGGCGGCGTTAGTATCGGCATTGGTCACTTGTAGAACTTGCATTACTAGCGCCATGCGTGACAGCTCACCACCTGAGGCAATCTTGTGTAGCGGTTGCATAGGCATACCGACATTAGCGCTAAAGAGCAAGTCGATATCATAGCAGCCTTGGGCGTTGTACTGCGCGGCATCACGCTTGGTAAAGGCAAACTCGCAGCGCGCATTAGGCAGGGCTAAAGGTTTTAGTTGAGCGGTGAGCTGCTGACAGATTGCAGGCGCAGCTTTGACGCGTGCTTTATGTAGCGCGGTCGCTTGCGCAAGATAATCTTGCCAAGCTTGCTCAATTTGTGCTGCCATCGCATCGCTACTTGGCTCGTTTTCTAGCTCGTCCAACTGCTGCTGCCATGCTTTGGCCTCATCGATTAGATCGGTCGCTGGCAGGTTATGTTTACGTGAGAGGCGATGACCTAAACTAATCAGGCTGTCTAGTGCTTGCAAGCGTTCAGGGTCAGGCAACTGCTGTTCGGCGTAGTCCGAGAGTAAGGCGGTAACCTCGATAATCTGCTGCTGCGCCAAATGCAGCTGCTCGGAGGCTTGATTGAAGGTTGCGCTAACATCGACTTGATGATCGCATAATTTGATCGCTTGCCCAAGCAACGTCATGACATCAGGCTCATCAGTATCATTATCAAGCAGATGTAGGCTATGGCTGGCCTCTGTCATCAGCGCCTCGATATTGGATAACTCTTCGTGCTCGGCTTCAACATCAGCATAATCGACAGAGAGTAGCGGCGCGATATCGGCAAGCTGGTTTTGCAATAATTGCATGCGGTCTTGGCGCTGCGCCTCGCGGCTAGCAATATCATCGGCGCGGCGCTTGAGCTGCTGATAATGCTGATAGCTGGTGGCAGTATTGTCACTCATGGCAGTAATCTGCGCCATCGCATCTAGCCATTGGACCACGAACTGCGGTTTAAGCAGTGCCTGCTGCGCGTGTTGGCTATGGATATTGACCAATAGTGTACCCAGGCTTTTAAGCTCGGCTAAGCTGACTGGCGTACCATTAAGCCAAGCTTTTGAGCGCCCATTACTACTAAGCTGACGCCGTACCAGCACCTCAGGCTCATCCAAAGGGCGCTCATGCGCTACAAACCAATCGGCTATCGCTTGGTTGTCCTGTACGTCGAACTGCGCGTAGATATCCGCATGCGCTGCGCCATGTCTAACCATAGCGCTATCGGCGCGCTCGCCTGCGCACAAAGACAAGGCATCAAGCAGTAGCGACTTGCCTGCACCTGTCTCGCCCGTAATCACATTAAAACCCTCAGCCATACTCAGCTCATGCTGAGCTATCAAGGCAAACTGATGTAGAGTTAAAGATAAAAGCATCAACGCCTCTCGTGGCTGATCACAACCTTCAAATAAACCCTACTCGCTACCATTAGCCTAGAGGAGGGTACACCACAAAAATGCGGTAGTATCTAAAGACAGATAAAGGAATAAAAAACTAAATATAGTATGGTGTTAAACAGCACCAAATACAAATTCTAGCGGCAAAATATCACATAAATCTACAGGCTAAGTGTCTAAAAGAATAGTATTTATCACTCAAAGCGCTCATTATTTGACCTTGTATTTTATCAAATTTTGCGAATTTTGGCAGTGTCGTAACAAACTTTACAGATATAATGTGGTAGCATAATCTCACACAACGATAAACTTTTACGCTCATTGCGACCTTGTTTACGTTGCCTGATAACTCGACAATATATCAAAGAGAGCTGTCTTGATGATGGCTTGACCCGTTACTTATTTTTTAGTTTAGTTGTGATTATTTGATAAGGAAGTCCCTATGACAGCGGTAAAATTCTCTAATGTGACTGTTAATGCGCAAGCCACTATATCCTACGATGGACGCTGCTCAAGCCATACTATTATGTTCGAAGACGGTCGCCACAAGACCCTAGGCGTCATTTTGCCTTGTGACAATTTGGTTGATCACTATCACTTTAGCACCAATACCTCCGAGCGTATCGAAATCATTAGTGGTGAGTGCGAAGTAAAGATAAGCGGTGATGAGGAGTTTAATTACTACCGCGCTGGGCAGTCTTTTGTCGTTGAGGGCAATAGCGGCTTTAATCTGCGTACCGATGAGATCGTTCAGTACGTCTGTCATCTTGAAGGCTAATAATCAGCCATACATTTACATCTTAATATCAGCAGTCCCAACTCATCTATTAAAACAAACACAATCGCTTAGATTCTGTTTGTTTTTCTTTAATTGACACTTATACTTCTATTTAATCAGCAGGCCTATTATGGCAAAACCCAGTTACTTCTATGGTATTCATGCCATTGATGCTTTACTTGCGCACCGTCCCTTAGATGGTTTAAGTCTATTTGTGCAACAAGGACGCGAGAGCGATACTCATGTACAGGCTATCATTCAAGAGGCCAAAGCCAACGGCATTAGCATCCAGCCCACACAAAAAGACAACCTTACGCAGCTGTGCGGTAGTCCTCAGCATCAAGGAGTGGTGCTTCATGCGCGTCCCCTCGGATTTGCTGATGAGGGACTCATTGATACAATTAGCGGGTGCGATCAGTGTCTGCTATTGGTGCTCGATCAGATTACCGATGCTCATAATTTTGGTGCTTGTTTGCGCAGCGCAGTAGCGATGGGTGTTGATGCGGTTATCTGTCCAAAACATCATGCCGCAAGTCTCACGCCCACTGTTGCCAAGGTATCAGTAGGCGCAGCTGAGATGATACCTATTATTAGTGTGACTAATCTGGCGCGGACACTTACGCAGATAAAGAACGCAGGTGTTTTTGTCTTTGGTACCGCGCTTGAAGCAAACGCTAAGCCCATACATGAAGCAGACCTGACGGGCAAAACGGCGCTGATTATGGGGTCTGAAGGTGAGGGTATGCGCCGCTTGACGATGGAGAGCTGTGATGAGCTAGTATTTATACCCATGTCAGGCAACGAGTATGGCAATTTGCAAAGCCTAAATGTCAGCGTGGCTACTGGTATGGCGCTATATGAGATTAATCGACAGCGAACTTTAGCTGCTGGGCAAGGGTAAGATAATCTTGGTGTAAAGGCTCTAGGTGCTGATACAAAGTTTCAAGGTCGGCATCATTGAGCACCACATCGTCAGCATGGCGCGTACGCTCGCCGCGATCTAACTGATTGACCATAATAGCTTTAATTTTTGCGACGCTTTGCCCGTCACGCTGGCTGGCGCGAGCAAGTTGCGTGTCCTCTGTCGCATCTATTACTAAGATACGCTGACACAAATTAGCCAGTCCTGCCTCTGCTGCCTCTATGAGTAGGGGCGCTGAGAGCACTGCGTAAGCTGAGGTACTGGCATTTAATTGCGCTTTGGCCGCTTCACGTATCGCAGGATGGGTGATGGTTTCAAGCTCTATAAGGGCCTCAGGATTGGCAAAGACATGCGCTCTGACCGCCGCTCTATCCATTTGACCCTCCGAATTAATCGCCCAATCCCCAAATTTCTTTTGAATCTTGCGCAGAGTGGGACTACCTTTGGCGACCACCTCATGTGCGATAACATCAGCGTCTATGATATCGATACCTTGCTTAGCGAACCAATTAGTCGCCGCGGACTTACCACTACCGATGCCGCCAGTTAGTCCGATAACCAGTTTGGTTTTGTCAAAACCAGTCACTTTACGCGCCGATTTTTGGTTAGAGTCAGCATGAGATGAGCTTGCATGTATGGACATAGTAATAACTTATTATAGGCAAATGAAAGGTTGATTGATTATGAGCACAAGTCATAATTTTAAGAAATTGCTGTTCTATGTTTGCAATGTGAATGGCTATAAGTTTAACTCGTGCATTAGTATTGGCTGTCGTGGTTACATGTCATTATTGTAACGTTTTACTGAGATTGCCAGCTTACTATTGAGTTTTTCACCTTTAAGCATACATGCCCAGATACCCATTTACGATATCAGTGCCATACAATAAGGCGATGATACCTGCAATAGCGATATAAGGACCAAAGGCAAACGGCTGACTCTCGCCTTGGCGTCGCATCAAGATAATACCTACGATAGAGCCGAGTAGTGACGATAGCAAAATAATCAGCGGTAGCATCATCGGCCCAAGCCACGCCCCTAGCACCGCAAGTAATTTAAAATCGCCTTGTCCCATACCATGTTTTTTGGTGATTAAATAAAACACCTTGACCACTATCCATAGCGACAAAAAGCCAAGGAGCAACCCCCAAATAGACTGCGTTGGGGTGACAAACCAGCTCTGTGAATTAACCGCTAGTCCCAATCCAGCAAGCGGAAAGGTCAAGCGATCTGGCAATAGCTGAGTATCAAAGTCGATACCTGTGAGCGCAATCAACGTCCACACTAAGATCAGTGCCGAGAGTCCGATAACGTTAACGCCGAAGTGATAAATAACTGCCACAGTTAGCAGTGCAGTGATGAGCTCAACGATAGGATAGCGTATACCGATAGGCGCTTTGCAAGCAGAGCAGCGACCTTGTAGCACCAACCAGCTGACCAGCGGTATATTCTCATACCATTTAATCCGATGCGCGCAGTGCGGACAACGTGAAGCGGGCATGCTTAGGGTAATAGGCACATCATTTGCCGTCATTTGAGTGAGCGCGGCTGCTGGCTCCTCTTTTATGTCCGTCTGTCCTGCCAAAAATTGACTACACTCTTGTCGCCAGCCGTAGACCATCATCAGTGGCATACGGTGAATCACCACATTTAAAAAACTGCCAACACAGAGACCTAATACGGCAAACACGACCAAAGCCAAAGTCATATTGCTTTGTAATAACGCTATCAATTGCATCTCATTGCTATCCTTTAGCCGACCACTGAACCCATTTGGAAAATGGGTAAGTACATAGCAATGACCAAGCCGCCGACTAATACCCCAAGCACCGCCATAATGAGTGGCTCCATTAGGCTCGTTAAACCATCGACCGCGTTATCGACCTCATTCTCATAGTATATAGCTACCTTGTCTAGCATCTCCTCTAGGCTTCCAGACTCCTCACCGATACCGACCATCTGGATGACAAGACTTGGGAATAGGTTGGTTGAGCGGATAGAGAACTGCAACTGCTGACCGGTGGCCACGTCGTTTTTGATTTGCTGAGTGGCATCATAAAAGACCACGTTATTGGTTGCACCAGCAGTAGAGTTTAGCGCATCAATGAGCGGTACACCTGCGGCAAAAGTGGTGGATAGCGTCCGCGAGAAGCGAGCGATAATGGCTTGATAAGCAATATTACCAAAGATCGGTAGCTTTAGCGTCGCGCGATCTAGAAAGTCACGAAACTTCTTAGAGCGTTTTTTGGCTTCTGAGAACCCTATGATAGCTGCGCCAATGATTAAGATCAGTACGAACCACCACGATTGCATCCATTCAGACATCCCAACGACCATTTGGGTAAAAGCGGGCAGCTCTGCACCAAAGGAGGCAAACAGATCGGAGAATACAGGAACAACTTTGATCAGCAAAATCATGGTGACGATAATGGCCACAACGATGACCGCGATAGGATATTTCATCGCTTTTTTGATTTTTGCCTTGAGTAGCTCACTTTTTTCTTTATAAGTGGCAACCCGCTCCAGCATGGTTTCAAGCGCCCCTGATTGCTCGCCTGAGTCGACTAGTGAGCAAAACAGATCATCAAAGTAGCGCGGATGTTTGCGCAGGGCTGAGGCAAAGGTGCCGCCGGCTTCAATATCAGCTTTTATGTCTAAGACCAGCTCTTTCATACTTGGGTTATCAAGCGAGTCGGCGACGATCTCAAACGACTGCGTAAGCGGCACGCCCGCTTTCATCATTGTCGCCAGCTGGCGCGAAAATATGGCGATATCGATAGCTTTGATCGGTTTTTTGAACTCAAAGAGGGGTTTAGGCTTTTTCTTAATACCTTTAACCGTAATGCCTTGTTTGCGCAAAGTTGCTTTTGCCAGCTCCAAGCTACGGCTAGTGGTCTCGCCCTTGATCTTTTGCCCACGGCGATTGACTCCATCATAGACAAAGTCCAATAGCATATCTGTCTTAGCTTTCGCCATGTGCTCACCCTCAATTATGATTCAATAAACTGTAGTTATTTTAGCGTAAAATCGATTACGTATTGATGTTAATTTTAGCGCTTTTCTCGTTGGTTTACGCGCTTATTCAGGTCGGTTTGTGCACTTATTCAGAAGTAACGCGCATCATCTCTTGAATACTCGTCACGCCTTGGAGTACCTTTAAAATACCAGAGCGGCGCAAATCTCTAAAACCATTTTTGAGCGCAGCATCTTTGATATCGATCGCATTGCCATCTTCCATGATAATGCGCGAGATATCCGGACTGACTTTCATAACCTCGTAAATACCAACGCGGCCTTTGTAGCCTTCACGGCACTCGCTACAACCCACAGGCTCGCTGATATGATTATTGGGGTCATCCAAGTCTGCATCGGTAAAGCCAATCTCAAGCAGGCTTTGACGCGGTACATCGATAGGTTTTTTGCAGTTTTTACATAATCTACGAGCCAGCCTTTGTGCGATAACCAAGTTGACTGAAGTGGCGATATTAAAGGAAGCCACACCCATGTTACGCAGACGGGTCAAGGTTTCAGGTGCTGAGTTGGTGTGCAGCGTTGAGAGTACCATATGTCCCGTTTGCGCCGCCTTAATCGCAATCTCAGCGGTCTCTAAATCTCGAATCTCACCGACCATGACGATATCAGGATCTTGACGCAAAAAAGACTTGAGCGAATTGGCAAAGGTTAAACCAACTTTGGCGTTGACGTTGACTTGATTGATACCCTCTAAGTTAATTTCAACAGGATCCTCTGCGGTGGAGATATTGGTTTCGCCGGTATTTAGGATATTAATACCCGTATATAAAGAAACGGTCTTACCAGAACCTGTTGGTCCGGTAATAAGCAGCATACCTTGCGGCTTATGAAGCGCTTCTAAAAACATCTCTTGCTGATCAGGCTCATAGCCTAAAGCTTCAATACCAAGCATAGCAGAGGAGGGGTCTAAAATACGTAACACTAGCTTTTCGCCAAACAGCGTCGGTAATGAGCTTACCCGAAAGTCGATGGCTTTATTTTTGGATAGTTTAAGTTTGATACGCCCATCTTGTGGCACGCGGCGCTCTGAGATGTCCATTTGCGACATGACTTTTAGGCGGGCGGCGATTTTGCTGGCAAGTTGTACGGGCGGGTTGGCCATCTTTTGCATGACGCCATCAACGCGAAAACGCACACGAAAGCTCTTTTCATATGGCTCAAAATGAAGATCTGATGCGCCCATACGAATGGCATCAACGAGCATTTTATTGACGAATTTGACAACGGGCGCTTCATCAACGCCATCAGAGAGTTTGGTCTCGCCATCATCAGCATCAGGGTCTTCAAAATCGACCGTTAAGTCGCTATCGGCAAACCCGCTAAAGTTTTGCATACTATCAGCATATAGCTTCTCGATACGGGCTTTGAGCTTATCCTCCTCAACCACTACCGTCTCAACAGACAAGCGCGAGTTAAAGGCGACGGCGTCTATAGCATCGATACGCGTAGGGTCACTGAGCGCGACAAAAAGCCGTTGACCACGCTTAAAAATAGGTAGCGCATTAAATTTACGGACTATTTTTTCATCAATTAAGTCTTTGGGTATGATGTCATCGCTTAACGCATTGAGATCAAATAAAGGATCGCCAAAAGCTTGCGACATCATTTTTGCTAACTGATAAGCATTGGCTATTTTGTTATCTACCAAATAAGACACCAGTCCCATTTGCTGCTGCTGCGCCTCTCTTTGCGCAGTATCCATTTGCGCCTCGTTGACGATCCCTTCGCTAATGAGCTGCTGCGCTAAGCCGCCGATTTTAATAGTTGTCATAGATATGGTCTCTCCCTAACCTTGCTATCAGTGCTATGGTCGAATATCAAACACAGCCTAGTGTTCTATATACTATAGCACTTGCAAAATATTTGTTATACTTGCGCGCACAAAGCGATAATGATAAATCATATAGGGCAAACAAGATGCAAACTTGGGTAATAGGCAACTGGAAACAAAATCCTGCCACCAGTCACGAAGCAGGCGCACTGGTACAAGGCTTACTTGCTGCTATTGATGCAAAATCTGCGCCAATAACTTGTCAGTTAATGGTCGCCCCAAGTAGCATTCACTTAGCAGCTGTGGCTACGCAAATTAAGGGAACATCGCTACTTGCCGCTGCACAAGATATTAGCGCGCATAGTGATAGTACAGGTGCCTACACTGGGGATTGCTCAGCGCAGCAAGTCGCTGATGCTGGTGCAACGTGGACGCTACTAGGTCACTCTGAGCGCCGTCAGTACCATCAAGAGTCTCATGAGGCGCTTATGCAAAAGCTATCTTGTGCCCTCAAACAAAACTTGGGCGCCATATTTTGTATTGGCGAGACGCAAGCGCAGTACGATGATAAGCAAACCCTAAATGTTATCGATGAGCAGTTATCCATTATCAAAGACTTACTAGCCCAGCAGCCAGAGATCACCGACTCTCTCTCATCGCACCTAATGATAGCTTATGAGCCAGTATGGGCGATTGGTACAGGCAAAGTCCCAACCGTCTTTGAGGTCAGCGCCACCCATCAGCATATCAAGCAGACGCTCGCTGGCCTCTCGCCCGCCTTTAGTAATATAAATGTACTCTATGGCGGTAGTGTTAATGCAGATAATGCGCAAGACTTTGCTGCTGATAGTATGATAGATGGGGCTTTGGTGGGCGGCGCTTCACTAAAGGTAGAGAGCTTTTTGGCGATAGCGGATGCCTTTAGTTAAGCTAATGAGTAGCTTAGTATTGTATTAAGATCTTTGGTCTTATACTCTTTGCTCTAAGAGTAGGCTGACGGATGTAAACGGTGTTCTTTAAGGTGATAAAAGTCACTTTAATAGTGCCCTTGCAATCGTGTACAATGCGCCTTATTTATTAAGCCTTGATACTTTCAGTTTTAATTTAACGAGCAGTTCTAATCTAACGAGCAGTTCTAATTTGACAAGGTCGAATGGCACAAACTTTAGATTTTTTTTGGCGAGTATTGTCATAAGTTTTTTTATTTGAGCTATAAGTCGTTGGTTCACATCATTTATTATTGTTACCAGTCGTCATTAGGCGGCAAAAGAGGACACCATGTTTACGTTTATATTAGCCATACATATTATCGTAGCGATTGCTATGATCGGCTTGATTTTGATACAGCATGGTAAAGGGGCGGATGCTGGAGCCTCCTTTGGTGCAGGCTCCTCTGGTACAGTCTTTGGCGCAGCGGGTACGGCCAACTTTTTGACTCGTGCGACAGCTGTGCTTACGGTTATATTTTTTATTACCAGTATGGTACTTGCAGTCAATGCTCGCGAGCAGGCTGAAGATCAGTTTCGCCTAGATGCGCCTGTATCTGCGCCGCAAACGCCGCGCCCGTTAACCGAGAACCCTCAGTAGTAGTAAAAAGCAAGGTTTCGGTATAATCATCTATTAATGGATACTCAGCGCTTGCTATTTTGATGCGTTAGTCTTACAATACTTTTTCTGTTTTTGCAGCCGACTCTTAATAGTCGACCTACTGTTCTGAATTTTCCTCAAAGAGCAGCGTAGTTAAAAGTAGATAGTCAAAAGCAGTGTGATGAGAGTTTATAGTCTCATAAGCGATTGTGGTGGAATTGGTAGACACGCCATCTTGAGGGGGTGGTGGCGCAAGCTGTGGGGGTTCAAGTCCCCCCAATCGCACCAAGTTTTAATGTTTGTTTTGTCCAAGTTTTAATGTTTGTTTTGTATAGTACCGATGCATTATAGCGCTCTTTATTTAAATAAAGATTGACAAGGTGATTAAACCTACTTATAATACGCATTCTAAATTGTTGCGGGGTGGAGCAGTCTGGTAGCTCGTCGGGCTCATAACCCGAAGGTCGTTGGTTCAAATCCAGCCCCCGCTACCACTTTTTATACTGATGTTTGTACCCTAAATAGCCAGTGTCGATTAGCCCACCATTATGTTTGTGGGTTTTTTTGTACCTAAAGCTTTGTGTTATCATGACACTTGTCCTACTATGCCAAGCATTAGCTTGTGTGGCGCCTGCCTACTAGGCATAGTGAGTGCTTATTTATAAGTATTTTATAAGTAGTACGGTCTTCTACCTTATCTTATGACATCCATTTGCCTATAAATAAGATTAGGTCATAGAAAACCTAGACTGAGCGCTTTTGCCCAAAATAATAGGCAAAGTCGTTGCCGTTTATTATGTACAAGTGATACGTCAATAGGAAAAAATAAATACATTATGAAATTATCAACCAAAGTTGCTGAACTAACCGCTATCATCGAGCCTGCTGTTGCCGCTTGTGATGTGTCGCTATGGGGCGTAGAATTTGTACCGCAAGGTCAGCGCTCTTTACTGCGTATCTATATTGAGGCGTTGCCTGAAGACCAAGCACAAGACAAGCAAGTGACTATTGAGAACTGTGCGGCGGTGAATCATCAAGTCAGCGGTATATTAGAAGTGCATGACCCTATCGCAGGCGAGTTTATTCTAGAAGTATCCTCACCTGGCTTTGATCGGGCGTTCTTTTCAGAGTCGCAAATGCGTGATTACATCGGTCAAACGGTAAGCCTTCGTTTGATACAAGCGATTGGGCAGGGCGACAAAAAACGCCGCAAAGCGACAGGCAAGCTCGATAGTATGGACGATACCTCACTAACGCTTAGCGCCTCTGATGGCGAAGTGTTTGAGATTGCTTTTAGTAATATAGATAAAGCAAACTTGATCTATGAAGACGTCTAGCGCTACATATAATCTAATATCAAAAATTTGAGCCGTGAATAACTCATTGTGACAATAGTAGTAGTGACATTCGTAATGACGATAAACGTTACGACATCAATGATAAGATATGAGTCAATAACAAAACGATAGGACAGATAGAGTATGAGTCGTGAAATCTTAACGGTAGTAGAAACTGTCAGTAACGAAAAAGGATTGAACCCTGAAGACATCTTTGAGGCTATCGAAGATGCTTTGGTGGTATCCACTAAAAAAAAGGTCTATACCGAACAGCCAGAAGTAGCGGTACGTGTCGCGATCAATCGTGACACGGGCGACTACGATACTTATCGTTACTGGACAGTGGTCGCTGATGAAGACCACGAGATGCCAGCCTGTCAGCTTGCTATTACTGATCTTGATCAAGACGAGTGGTCCATTGGTGATGTCAAAGAAGAGCAGATTGAGTCTATCGAATTTGGCCGTATTGCAGCCACGCAAGCCAAGCAAGTTATCATCCAAAAGATCCGTGAAGCTGAGCGTGCTTTGGTTGCCGATGCTTTTGAATCTCGCGTTGGTGAGATGATGTATGGCGAAGTCAAAAAACAAACTCGCGATGGTTACATTGTTGACTTAGGCGATAACGCCGAAGGCTATCTGTCTCGTGATCAGATGCTGCCACGTGAGCAATTACGTGCCAAATCTCGTATCAATGCTATCCTTTATCATGTCAACCGTGAAAATCGCGGCGCGCAGTTACTATTATCCCGCACGCATCCTGAAATGCTCTCAGCACTGATGCAAAAGGAAGTCCCTGAGATTGCAGAAGAGATCATTGAGATTCGTAATGTCGCTCGCCTACCTGGTACTCGTGCTAAAATAGCGGTCAAGACCAATGATCATCGTATTGATCCTGTTGGGGCTTGTATCGGTATGCGTGGTACGCGTATCCAAGCGGTACAACAAGAACTCGACGGCGAGCGTATCGATGTCGTGGTGTGGTCAGATGATCCTGCCCAGTTCATTATCAGTGCGCTTGAGCCTGCTGATGTCAGCAGTATCATCCTAGATGAAGATGCCAAGACAGCTGATATTGTCTTTAGTACCAACGATCAGCTTGCACGTGCGATTGGCTCACAAGGTCAAAACGTACGTCTGGCCTCTGAGCTGACTGGTTATAAGCTCAACATGATGCTAGAAGAAGAGTATCAAGAGCGCCAAGAGAGCGAATCAAAAGCCTTTATCGATTTATTTTATGAGCGTTTAGAAGTAGATCGTGATTTGGCACAAGCCCTTGTCGATATTGGCTTTACGACTATCGAAGAAGTAGCTTATGTGCCTGTTGAGACCTTTTATGATATCGAAGGCTTGGATGACGAAGCGATTGATATGATTCAAGAGCGCGCTAAAGAAGTGGTCATCGCAGATGAGCTGGTCAAACAACAAAACATGAAAGAGCCAAGTCAAGAGCTACAAGATCTTGAAGGTATGAGCGTCAATCTGGCCTATAAACTGGCACAAAAAGACATCATTACCGTCGATGACTTGGCAGAACAAGCCGTCTTCGATCTAGAAGATATCGAAGGTTTGGACAATGAGACCGCAGGAAAACTGATTATGAAAGCTCGGGAATCTTGGTTCGATGAATAGGCGCTAATCGCATATCGCTGTCTTTTGGTGATATGCTATCAACCATAAAGCGTGAGTGCTGTCCTTATTATAACGTTTAGTAAGACAACACTTGCCTTAACGCAATCATTTGTAGCCAACAATTGAATTGAAAATATAGCAAACAATAGACAGTAGGTGATAATAAATGGCAGATAAGACCGTCAAAGAACTAGCAGAAATGGTCGGCAAAACCGTAAGTGCTGTAAAACAGCAACTGGTAGATGCTGGACTGCCTGCTCGCGAAGAGAGTGACATGGTCACTGAACGCGAGCAAGAGAAGTTAGTGACGTATTTAAAACAAAGTCATGGCCAGACCGACAAGCGCCGTATCAGTCTTAAGTCTAAGACGACGAGCACCGCGCGCGTGACTGGCTCCTCTGGTAAGTCCAAAAGCGTCAATGTTGAAGTGCGTAAGAAAAAAGTATTCGACAAGCCTGATCCAGAAAAAATGGCAGCAGAATTAGCCGCTCGTGAACAGGCTTTGGCTGAAGCACAAGCTCGCGCTGCCAAAGATGCCGAAGAGCGCCAAGCTGCTAAGAAAAAATCTGAAGAACGTCAAGCAGCAACGCTAGCAGCGATGCGTGCAAGCTTGGGCTCTAACAAGTCATCTGATGACAAAAACGATGATGTTGCAGCCTCTGTTGTCGTCAAAAAAGGCGGCAAAGCGGCAGTTGAAGTCAAGTCAAAAGAGCAGCCTAAGAAAAAGGTTGCCGCGACTAAGCCAAAAGTTGAAACCGCAGCTGAACGTAAAGCACGCGAAGCACGTGAAGTTGAGGAAGCACGCTTACGTGAAATCGAAGCTGAGACGCGCCGCGTACAAGCTGAAGAAGCGCAAAAGCGTACGCTTGAGCAGATGCGCAAAATGGCGGGTAAGTATACCGACCGTGAGCCTGTGGCAGAAGTTCGTAAAGACGAGCCATTAGCTGAAGGCCTTGTAGGAGACGCGCTTGAGGAGTCGTTTGAAAAAGAGCGCCGTGAGATCAAACGTGGTTCTAATAGTACGGGTGCTCGTGGTCGTCGCCGCAAAAACCAAGATGAGCGTGAAATCAAGAATCGTAAGAACGGTCTGACTTCAACGCAAGCGTCACAGCATAAGTTTGAAAAGCCTGTCGAAAAAATCGTCTATGACGTCGAAATTAGCGAGCAAATCGCAGTATCTGATTTAGCTCAGCGTATGGCAGTCAAAGCTCGCGAAGTGATCAAATTGCTTATGAAAATGGGCGAAATCGCTCGCGAATCTGACATGATAGACCAAGCGACAGCGAGTTTAATCGTAGAAGAGATGGGTCACAACCCAGTACCCGTTAGCGATACCAAAGTCGAAGACGATCTACATGATGCCGTTGATGAGCGCAGCAGTAACGTACAAACGCGTCCACCCGTCGTTACTATCATGGGTCACGTTGATCATGGTAAGACATCCTTACTTGATAAGATTCGTGAGACTAAAGTTGCCACAGGTGAAGCTGGCGGTATCACTCAGCATATCGGTGCGTACCATGTGCAGACGGATCGCGGCGTCATTACCTTTTTAGATACTCCAGGTCACGCCGCTTTTAGTGCGATGCGCTCACGCGGTGCTCAGGCGACGGATATTGTTGTCTTAGTTGTCGCCGCTGACGATGGCATGATGCCTCAAACGGCAGAAGCGATTGATCATGCCCGCGCGGCAGGTACGCCTATTATCGTTGCTATCAACAAAATGGATAAGCCAAGCGCTGATCCTGATCGCGTTCTCAATGAGCTGACGACGAAAGAAGTGGTATCAGAGGATTGGGGTGGTGATACACCAATGGCTCGTATATCTGCCAAAACAGGTGACGGTATCGATGAGCTGTTAGAGCTTATCAGCTTGCAGTCTGAATTGATGGAATTAGAAGCCCCACTAGATGGTGCTGCTCAAGGCGTCGTTATCGAATCAAGATTAGAAAAAGGTCGTGGTCCTGTCGTCAGCGTACTGGTCAAAAAAGGTACATTGAAGCAAGGCGATCTCGTTCTAGCAGGCGAGCATTATGGTAAGGTTCGTGCGCTAACGGACGAGCATGGTCAACGTGTTAAGTCAGCGGGTCCCTCTATCCCTGTTGAGATCTTAGGTTTACCTGAGACGCCAGCGGCTGGTAGCGAATTCTTAGTCGTTACCGACGAGAAAAAAGCTCGCGAAGTTGCTGATTTTAGAGCCAATCGTGAGCGTGAACGTCAACTTGAACGTCAAAACGCTATGCGCCTTGAGAGCATGTTCGATCAGATGGAACAAGGTGATGTGTCTTTCTTAAACATTGTACTTAAGACTGATGTTCGCGGTTCTTTAGAAGCTCTACTTGCAGCACTCAATGAGTTATCTACTGACGAAGTCAAAGTTCGCGTTATCAGCTCAGGCGTTGGTCCAATCTCAGAGTCTGACGTTACCCTTGCTGAATCTAGTGAAGCGGTGCTGTTAGGTTTCAACGTTCGCGCTGATGCCACTGCACGCCGCAAAGCCGATAGCGCTGATATGGACATTCGCTACTACAGCGTCATCTATGGCCTTATTGATGATGTCAAAGCAGCTATGAGCGGTATGCTCGCGCCTGAACATCGTGAGAAGATCCTTGGTGTGGCGGATGTTCGCGAAGTATTCCGCTCTAGTAAGTTTGGTGCAGCTGCCGGTTGTATGGTGGTTGAAGGCACGATCTATCGTAACAAGCCTATCCGCGTACTACGTGATGACCAAGTTATCTTTACCGGTCAATTGCAATCATTACGTCGTTACAAAGAAGACGTCAATGAAGTGCGTACGGGGATGGAATGTGGTCTTGCAGTTCGTGGCTATGATGTCGAAGCGGGCGATAAGATTGAAGTCTTTGAGATTCAAGAGTTCGCACGTACGATCTAAGGCTATTGTTTGATAGTCAGTTACCACTAGGCCTAACAGGTGTACCCTGCTAGGCCTTTTTTACCGAATAGCCCTTATTATAAAATGAGCGCTCTAAACGTATTTTAACTATAAAAATTTTACTACAGTAAGGTTAATTCTATGAACCAACGTCTACAACGCTTGGCTGATCAAATCCAGCGCGAACTTGCCGTCCTTATCCGTGATGAAGTCAATGATCCGCGTCTAACGGGTTTTGTGACCATCTCTAGCGTAAAGGTTAGCCCAGATCTAGGCTACGCTGATGTCTATGTCACTATCATGGAGCCTGAGCTTAATGATGCTATGGTCAAAACCAGTCACGAAGAGAGCATCAAAGTACTCAACAACGCCGCAGGATTTTTGCGCACAGAGCTAAGCCATAGCCTAAAAACACGGACGACGCCGCGCCTGCGCTTTCACTATGATGAAGTGACCGCGCGTGGTAACTATATGATGGACTTGATCAGTCAAGCCGTTACTAAAACTGAGCAAAACGAAGATGACGTAGAAAACGACGCCTCGCAAAATGACTAAGCAAAAACAGATAGATAAACAAAGGGTCTCTGGCGTTATCTTGGTGGATAAACCACAAGGTATGACCTCGCAGCAAGTCGTGTCAAAGGTGAAGTATGTGTTTAAGTCGCCAATGCATGACAGCAAAAAGGCGGGGCATACAGGCACGCTTGATCCTATGGCGACAGGTCTTTTGCCGATCTGCTTAGGGGAGGCGACCAAGTTTAGTCACTATCAACTCGACGCGGACAAATCCTATCAGGCGACTATTGCGCTCGGTAGTCAAACCGATACGGGCGACGCTGACGGGCAAGTTATTGCGACTGCTGAGGTAACTCAAATTGATCAGCCGCTACTAGAGCGCATCGCTCAAAAGTTTTTGGGCGCGCAGCAGCAAGTCCCGCCTATGTATTCTGCACTCAAAAAAGACGGCAAAAAGCTCTACGAGTATGCACGTGCTGGCATTGAGGTTGAACGTCCAGCAAGAGATATTGTCATCAAAGATATCCAGCTGATTGCCATTGATGACACTCAGTTGCAACTCACCGCAACCTGTACTAAGGGCACTTACATACGCGTGCTGGGAGAGGATATCGCGCAAGCGTTAGGCACGCTCGGTCACTTAACCGCATTACGACGATTGCAAGTGGGCAAGTTCGCTATTGATGATGCCATAACCATACCAGAGCTTGAAGCACTAGCACTTGATAAACGTTTTGAGCAATTGCTGCCAGTGGACGCTTGTATTGATATACCTGCTACCCTTATGCTGACCGCAGCGCAAGTTGCACGTATACGCCAAGGTCAACGCCTTAATGTCTTAGAGCAGATGAGTGTTGATATTAAAAACTACCTCTCAAGCAGTATCGATTCTCAAGTGTCTGATGAGATTTTGGTTGATTCTAAGAACCATCTAGAACCAAAAGTCGAGCCACTTTTGCATCATGAGATGCCTATAGATATACGTCTAGTTGATGAACAGGGACAGTTTATTGGTCTAGGGGCAATTAGTCTCAACGGACGCTTGCAGCCTAAAAAGCTCATCCATTTATAGATTGCATTACTAGGGCATTACATTAATCACATATCGTCACATTTTATTGCAGGTTACGTCTATGGCGTGACCTGTTTTTTTTATAGACTAGCCAAACCTACTAGGCACTAATGATAATAAAAACAGCGACAACGTAAGCTAGTAGGAGACTATAATCAATAATGGAGTAGATTATGAAAACGATCGCTTTTTTACTACATAATAATTTTGAACAAGCAGAGTATGAAGACGTCAATAACCAGCTCAAAGACAAAGGCTATAAGACCGTTCTGATTACTACTAATGACGATAAACAAGTACAAGCGATGCAGCAGGACGTCAATAAAGCTGATACGTTCACGGCTGACATGTTCGCCAATGAAGCAAATGTTACTGATTATGATGCGCTAGTATTACCAGGCGGTACGGTAAACGCTGATACTATTCGCGGCAACAAAGAAGCTCATAGCATCATCAATGCTATTAACGACGCAAACAAGACTTTAGCTGTCATCTGCCATGCGCCATGGGCACTGATCAATACAGGCATTGCAAAAGGCAAAACGCTAACCGCTTATCACTCCTTGCAAACCGATCTAGAGAACGCAGGTGCAAAATTTGTCGACAAGAGCGTGCAGATTGATGGTAATCTGATTACTTCACGCAATCCAGATGATATTGATGATTTCGTAGATGCTATCGACAAAGCACTATCCTAGTTCTATTCTTCTATATCTGATTTAATTTACTTAACCACCACTAAGGATCTACTATGACACAGCCTAACCCAAATGAGACCAAGCTTGAGCAACAAAAGTCTGACTCGCAAATCGCTTCATTAAAGAATCAAACCGAAGACAACTATAACGAAGAGACAGAAGCTGCTGCCGATCGTATTGCAGACAATGTAGAGAATGCTAAAGACGATAAGTAAGCACTTATAGCTAGCAACTTGTAACTA